>DATLQY010001038.1:0-8984 GCA_035534975.1 Pirellulales bacterium | reverse complement strand
CCAAATTCGGTCCGCCCATCCAGAAACTGGCCGAGGCGCTCTATGCCCGGCTCGAAGTCGGCGCAACCCAGCAGAAGGCGCGACTCGAGGAATTGCTGGCTTCGCTGCCGGAGGGCGAAATCCGCCGCGGACAGGCGGTCTTCAACGGCAAGAAAGCCGCTTGCGCCTCGTGTCACGCCATCGGCTACCTGGGTGGCCGGTTGGGGCCCGACATGACGCGAATCGGCCAGACGCGTTCCGACCGCGACCTGTTGGAGGCGATCGTTTTCCCCAGCGCCAGCTTCGTCCGCAGCTTCGAGCCGGTGCAAGTCACCACGCAAGACGGCCGGTCGTTCAGCGGATTATTGCTCAAGGACTCGCCCGACGAGGTCGTGCTGGTCAAGTCGCCGACCGAGGAGTACCGGATCGCCCGCGACGACATCGAGGAGATGCTGCCTGGCACGGTCTCCATCATGCCGCAGGGGCTTGATCAGCAGTTGACTTTGCAGGAGCTTTCGGACTTGGTGGCATTTCTGCGGGCGTGCAAGTGAGATCTCGCGCAGTGACAAGGTATAACCATGGGCAGGTATAATCTCAAAAAAAATGCGCATCATGGCCGCACATAGCGCGCGGTCATGATGCGCGCCGCGGCAAACGACCTGCCGTTCGTAAGAGATGCATTGCAGCCATCTTGCCGCGCCATTCGTGGGGTCGTTGCCTGGTTTTGGTTCGGCTCCAATCAGGGGGATGCCTCCGGCCGCGGTTCGAGATGATGGGTGACGAAACGGTCCAGCTCGTTGATGAGCGCGATGATTTCTTCGAATTTCTCCCGCAACACGCTGGGGCCGTCTGCCGGGTCAAGCTTCGATACGTACCAACGGAGGTTTCGGATGCGATTGTAGTTGTGCTCCAGCTCGATGCGCCGGATGCAGATCGCCTCCTCTTCGAGTTCGCGACGGGTGCGCCGACCGAAGGCGCGCGTGTCGTGGGCATGCTCGCTCGGCTCGATCTTTTCCGCCGCCTTGACCAATGTCTTGGCTTTACCCGACCTGACGGCGTCGAGTGCCGCTTGCTGGATCGGCTTGGGTTTGTCGACCACTTCGGCGGCATCGGCCACGCTAACGTGACCGGCCTCGACCGCCTCCACCAGGGTTGCGTCGCCGTGTTCCAATACGTCGCGGGCACGGTTCACGGAACGACGACCGACATTGAGCAGCTCTGCCGCCTGGGAGATCGTCACGTCAGAGGCCTCTGGACGATCAAAGGTGCCAATTGGCACCTTTGGACTTGCCTTACTGGTAACGACTTGCGCGGGGTCGACCCCGCTGCGGAGGGGCTTCCTTCCCTGTTTCAACACGGCCAGCTTCGCGGCGACGATGGCGCGCTGCGATTCGTCGAGGTGCCGACGGCGCAGGTTCTTCGAAACGACGAAGGCCACGGGATCGCCGCCCGGTCCTGGCGCGCCGTCATCGTTTCCCGGTCCGTCTCCCTCCCACGCTTCGAACCACGGTTGTCGCTTCGCCATCCGGCAAGCATTGAAGCGATTGCGCCCGTCGAGGATCTGACCTTCGTAGGTGTAGATTGGCTCGCGTTGGCCGTGGGCCTCGATGTCGGCAGCCAATTCTTTGAGATCACCTTCCGACATGAGTGGGAAAACGTTCGCAAACGGATGGAATTTCATCGTACTCCTCCAGATGGTCATGAACTCTCGGTGCGTCACTTCACCCAACGGGCCGCATTGGCCGCCGGCCGCGACCAGCGGCCGCCGTTGGCCATGGCGACATGATAACGTGCACGCAAGTACATGTCAACAGTGTAATCAACAGGATAGATTTTTGATTACACAAAGCAGGTCGCGCCCCGTTTGGGCTTACGACGGGGATTCATCGACGCAGACCCAGGGTTTCACCGGTTTCACCCTGAGCTTTCGAGTCTGGCCCCGTTGGGGCATGGGAACCGGCCATATTGGGCGGCGTCGCCGCGTCGTCATCGGCCGGCGTCGGCGGTCCCAGTGAAGCGGCAACGCGGCGTCATTCGATAGCCCACGGGCGCAGCGGCGCAGCCCTGGGTACTCGTCCCGATGAGGCGGTCGTAAGCCCCTACGGGGCGTCACCGACCGCCACCCGCAGCCGACAGTTCGACGCCGCGCAAACCGATTGACTGGTCCCATGCGTACCATTCATCGAACGGGCTGACGCCCCACGCATCACCCCCGTTTGCCGGCGGCTCCGAGCAAAACGCCTACCCTCACCTCACGTCATCGGGTGCCGCTGAAAAAACTCCCACATCACATCGTTGGCCGAAATGTCCTTGGTCGATTTGCCGAGAAGCGCAAACCGCGGTTGCCGCCCCGGCCAGGTGTGGCCCCCCCCTTCGATCGCGATCAGCACGACCTCGGCGCCGCCGTTACCCGGCCCGTAGGTCCTTCGTTCAACGGTCATTCCGTCGCCAGATTTGTTGGGCTCTTGAGCCACGGTGGGAGTTTCGGGGCAGCCGTTGGCAGTCACCCAGGCGCCGATCGTGTGTTCGACCGACAAGAAGCTGGTGCCGCTGGCGCTCCGCTCTCCCTTGCCCCCGTGGAAGGGAGCAAACAGGTCGAGCGTGCCATGAAAATGAATGACCGATACGGGCCGTTTCGGACTGCATGTTTCCGTGCCCATGGGGCCGCCCACCGCGGCGACGGCGGCGATCCGGTCGGAAAGCTCGGATGCCAGCCGGTAGCAGATCATGCCGCCGTTCGACATGCCGGTGGCGAACACCCGCCTGGCGTCGACGGCGGCCGCTTGGGCCAGATCGTCGAGCAGCGCGCGGGTGAAGCCGACGTCGTCCACGTTGTTCTGCATGGCGTAGCCGCAGCAATTGCCGGCGTTCCAGGTGAGTGCATGCGGGACCCGGCCGGTTCCGGAGGGGTAGACGGCGATGAAGCCCGCCTCGTCGGACTTTTCGTTCAGGCCACAGAAAGCGACCAATTGCTCGGCATTGACGCCGCCCCCGTGGAAGGCCAAGACCACCGGCGTTGGTTTCGAGCCGTCGTAGCCCGGCGGGACATGCACCAGGTAGCTGCGATTCAACTCACCGACCGTGACCGTTCGGTTGTAATCGCCGGGCTGGAGCGGGTCGGCATGAAGCATCATGAGAACAAGAAAAGAATGTGTCGTCCGCGATCCCATAGACGGCGAGCCCGCTCACGCTCTGGTGATCGGGAAAAAAACCGGAGCTGTAAAACGGGCGCCGGCACGGCAATCCGCGTGGGTGATCCAACCTAACGAAGTTGGACTTGCCCCGGCCGCGTCGGAGTCTACCCGCCCGCGGCTGGTACGGCCGGCGGCCCGCCGGGATTTTTTTTCGCGTTGTTTTCCTTCTCGGTCGTCTCGATTTCCTTCTCGACCTTTTCGACCTCGGAATTGCTCAGAAACCTGCTCACGATCACCCTGGTGTCGTCGAAGAGCTTCTCGATCTTCCTCTGGGTCCCCTTGTCGCGCGAAAAGGTCTGTTCCTCCCGCTGCCGGATCAAATTCAGGAAATCTTCCTGGCGGCCAAGCTTGCGCAGCGAGTCCAGCAGCTTTCTCGCTTCGTCGGTTTTTCCCTCCTCCTCCAGCCGCAGGTGGATTCGCGCAATGAACATCTGCCTCTGGGCGACCAGGTCGACGAAGTTTTCCTGCATGCCGTGTACCAACCCCTCGGCCTCAAGCCGCTCGTCGTCATCGGCGATCTCGGCCCGCAAGACCTCGTCCACGCCCCCCAACAACGGCAGACGTGCCAGCGGCTCCCCTCCGTGCATGACCAGAAGCACACGCACGGCCCCGGCGTCATCGGTCACCGTCACCGCGCCGTGGTAGTCGGTGCGGCCGATCAGCTCGGTCTTCGGTGAATCGCCGGGGTGCGAGTAGACGTCGTAACCGGCCATACGGTACTTCGTTGCTTCATTTTTTCCGTCGCCGCGCGACCAGATCTCCAGGCGCGTCGATCGACCGCCGGAGCGCACCAAGAGCGCGAGCTGCTCGACGCGGCCACGCCGGCGGACCCCCAAAGGATTGCGCCGGCCGCTGTTCATGTCGCAGGTCAGCTCCCCCCCGGCGATCGAACGCACCGTGAGGCAAGTCCAATCGATCGGTTTGATGCTCTTGGGTTGGTTGTCGCGGTCGTTGGTCCGCGTCAGCGAATAGAACACGTCGCCCGTCCGGACCCAGGAGATCGAAGGGTCCAGCGGACGAAGTGCGGCGGCGCGCAGCCGCAAGAGTGCTTGCTTGTTCCTCGGTTTGTCGTCCGATTTCGCGGCCTCAGGCGGCGGCTTAGGTTCGCTTCCCGCCGCCGGCTGTTCGGCCGGTGGCGCGGCGGTGGCCGGTGGCGCACCGCCAGCCGCTGGCGCACTGTCAGCCGCTGGCGCACTATCAGCCGGAGGCGCACCGTCAGCCGGAGGCGTGGCGGCCGCCTCGGCCGGCGGGCTTGCCTCCGCCGGCGGGCCAGGCTGAGGTTCTTCAATCATCCCCTCGACGCGGGCCAACGGCACGAAGGCCGCCAACACCGCGCGAAACGCCTCTTCGGGAAGTTTCGCCCGCTGCGGCACCACGTACGAGATCGGCAGGCCCGCCCGGCGGGCGCGGAGGTCGTAATCGCGGGCGGCCACCTCGTAGACGCCGTGCCGCGCCGTGACCGTCACCAGCATCAGCTTGTCGAATTCGAGATCGAGCAATTCCTTGGGCAAACTCTCCACCGGAAGCGTGGCCAACGATCGCAACATCAGCCGTTCCAGCTCCGGGGGGGGCGGCTCGGCGTCGAGCCGCCACGCGGAGCCGACCGTCGTGTCGGTCCACTCGACGATCGCCTCGCGCAGGCGCGAGGCAAGTCGCGGCGTCAGCTCCGGCTCGGCGGCCAGGGCGAGGTAGACCCGAATCTTGTAGGGAGTCTGTTCCCACAGAAGCGGCTCCACCGCCGACACACGCCCGCGCGCTGCCAGCGCAACGAAAACCATCGCGACGCTCGTCAGACCCCGTCGAGTGCACTTGGAGCCCATCCTAAAACCGCCAGGCGGGCAAGTTCCGCTGAGGGTAGTTTTTTGCCCGCCGCTCGCCTTTTTGAGGGACCGGTTCATTCTTCCTCCAGGGCGAGCTGGAGTTGGCCTTGCCACTGTTCGACGTTCTGGTAAAGGAGCACCGGCTGCGAGGCGATACCCTTCACGCTCTTGTGGTAGGCGAAGAACTCGGTGAGCTGCCAGAGGGGGACGACGACGACCTCGTCGGCGACTAATTGGTGAATGATTTGCAGCTCGGCGTGCGCGCCCTTCCAACCGGTAGCCATGGCGAGCTTCCGAAGCGCCAAGTTCAAATAGGGGCTGGTCCCGCCGGCGATGCCGTCAGCGCCCAACAGACGACCCGCGTCGACGATCGGGTCTTGCATCATCATTTCAACGTAAAGCAAATCGTAATCGCCGTCGGTGGGGACGACGACTCCGGGGGGAAGTTCTCGCAGGGTAATGGCCGGTGGTGCCGGAACCGCGGGGGCGGCTGGGGCTGCCGGCGCTGATGGGTCCGCAGAGGCCGCCGGAGTAGCCGCCGCCGTGGCGCCCACCTTCGGCAAGACGACCTGCAAGTGTTTCTGGATCGCCTTACAGGCGGCGCGGGCAACCGGGTGCGGCGGGTGCGCCAGCACCAAGGTGGGGATTTTTTCGACCTTGCCGAGCCCCTTCTTCTCGGAGGAGTCCGAAATTTGCTTCAAGGCCACGCCCGCCAATGCCATCGCCAATCGCTGGTCGAACGGCCGGACCTGGACGTTTCTGTTGTAGGCATAGCTAATCGGGTCATCGCTCCGCATTCCCATGGGATACGGGCCGCTGATCACGCGGCAGCCCGCGCGCGGCGGTTTTTCGTCGAAGAGCAAGTCGTGCGTGAGGATCAGCTCGCGGTCGATGGCGTAAACCAAGGCCCTGCGGAACGAACGATGGGCCGTAAATGGCCGCTTGCCGTTGGGAAGCAGGCAATGGATGCTCGGCAGCAGGTACGGTTCGACGACCAGGGCCGAGTTATCACGAAAGCGATCGAGCTCCCAAGGAGCCAGTCGGTCGAGCACTTGGATCTTGCCCGTTTCGAGTGCCGCCCGCGCCTTTTTCGCATCGGCGAGGTAGACTTCGGTGATCTCCTTCATTTGGCCTTCACGAGCGCCAAAATAAATCGGGTTCACGCTGTAACGGGTCTGGTCGGCCTCTTGCTTCGTGATCGTGTAGGGGCCAAGCGACGCGCCGGCCGCGGCGTTGTCGGCCGACGTCGACGCGGCCGAAACGATGGGAAACTGCAAAAGCCCCATGGGCCGGACGTGCGACCAGCGGAGTTCGACGTCGACGTCGTACACGTTACGCACGTCCACGCCGCGGAACAAGTCGACCCAACCGGATTTAGCGCCCGCGTTGCGAGCGTCGGCGAACCAGAGCAGCGCCCGCGCCACGTCGCTTCCATTAAGCGCCGTTTCGCCTCCAGACCAGCGGATGTCCGGGCGCAGCTTGATCAGCACGCGGCGGCCGATGTCGACCACTTTGGCCTGGCCGAAGGGCGAGACGTACTCGCCCCCCTCGGGTCCAATTCCCGAGAACTCCAGCAGCAAGCGGTGTTGTAATCGACCGTTGCGCCGCGCGGCCCAGTCGATCAATCGGTCGGACTCTTCCGGCCCGGCGGCCGAAGTGACCCCTACGGTCACCAGCGGGAACTCGGCGTAGATTTGCTCCATTAGCGCCCGGCCTTCCGGCAGCTTCGGCCAGACGTTGAGCATTTTCAGTCCCGTGTCCCAGGCCTGTCGCTGTTCGCCCGCTTCGAGGAGACGGCGTGCCTCGTCGAGCAAGCCGCGGGCCTGATCGGCCCATTGCCGCTCCATCTGGGCAACGACGACGTGCTTGGGGTACTTTGTTGCCAGGTCGTGCAGCACACGGCGGGCCAAGAGGTAATTGCCGTCCGCCGCGTGCCGTTTAACGATGGTCTCCGTCGTCAGCCCAATGCCCCGTTGAAGCTGGGGATGTTTCGGGTAGACCTCATACAATTCGTTCCAAAGCGCCAGCGCCTCTTGGTGCTTTTTTTCTTTTCGCCAGTGGTTCGCGTCCCAGAAGAGGTATTCGCCCAAAGCCTCGTCGAGACCCTTGGTGTAAGCATATTCGTGTTTGAGCGCGTCGAAGTAATCATAAACCTCGTCGAATTTGGCCGGATCTTTCTTGGCCTGCTCGATCAAGTCGCGAGCTTCCTTGAGCACCAATTGCTCAAAGAAGCGAATTTCGGCGATCTCGCTCCAGGCAACCTCGTAAGTCGAGTCCGCGTCGGTGTCGTCGAACTTGCGAATCGTCAGTTTCTTTCCCTTCGTCGTCGCCGGATCGGGAAGCTCGCGGAACTCCAGAAATGCGATCTTGACGACTTCGTCGTTGCGCTTCAGCACCAGTTCGTCGTACGGTTCCTGGTCGAAGATTCGCGTGGGCCCGGCGATTTCAGTCGGGGCCGGCTGCTGCGCGGCCGCGGGGGGGACGCCCAGCAGCAACGCGCAGAACAGGGCGCCGCCGGTCCATGTCAGGGGCGGCACTGTCTGCCGAACGACGTCGTCGGAAGGCCGTCCCACGGGGAGTTTTCGGATCGCCTCTGGGATGTTCACGGTTCGGCCTGGGACGGTGAGAGACCGGCCACCACGAGCAGCGTGCCGTCGTGCCCGGTGAGCAAAAGCCGCTGGCCAAGCGCGACCGGCCCGGCCGCCAAGGGCTCGCCGATTTCGATTTTGGCCAACTCGGCGCCGGATTCCGCCGCGATGCGGTAGACCACGCCGTTCTGGGTTGCCAGGAGGTAACCGCCGTCGTCGGAAAGCGGCGCGCCCGCCAAAAGGCCGTAGGGCAAAGGCACTCGCCAGATTTCCTTCCTCGCGTCGTCGAGGCACAGCAACTCGCCGCCTCGCGTGGCCACTAGCACCTTGCCGTCCGAGACGACCGGTCCCCACGCGACGCCCCCTTCCAAAGTCCACGTGGGTCCGGCGGAAAGGTCGGGCAACACGAAAGAACGCAGATCGTCCGTGCCATCCACCGCGTACGCGGTCTCCCCCAGCACGACCACCGGCGACGTCACCGGCCCCGCCAGGGGTGCCTCGGCCAGCTTGACCAGGTGCGGCGTCGTTTGCGGCGAGACGCCCAGGCGGTACAGCTTGTCTCGGCCGTCGGCCAACAGGGCTTCATTCTCGCCCAATTTTACCGGCACGCTCCAGACATATTCTACTCCGGCTTTCAACTGCGGCTGAAATGGGTCGACCAGGTTGCGACCGTCTTCGGGATCGATCACGAACACCTGCCCCAACCGCCCGGGTACCAATAGCCCACCGGCAAAGCTGATGGGTGTCGAACCGAGCGGGTCGGGTAACGCCAGCCAACGCAGCCGATCGGCGGGGTTTTTTCCGGCGATCCTGGCGCGAGCCTCACCCGAGCCTCCCACCAGCGCCAGGCGGCCTCCTTCGAGCGCGAATGCGCGCGCCCCGGACGAAAACGAGCCGCTCAAATCGCTGGTCGAATCGACGGCCTTGAGTCCGCTGCGGCCTGAAAGCTGGCCGGCCGCCACGTCGAACAGCGATCCCGCCGAGTTCAAAAGTGTGAAATTGCCCGCCGCGTCAGGCGCCGTCACGCCGGCCACGGGTGCCGTCAGCGTCGTTTCCCAGATCTTCACGCCGTCGCTGGTATTCACGGCGGATACCAGCACATTGGGCGCCTGCCCCTTGCGCCGCACGTGGAACGCGACTTCGCCGATGATCCGCGGCGGAGCGAGGAAGGTGTCGGTTTCGTCCCAGTTCCAGCGGGCTTCGAGCTTGCCTTGCGCGGCTTGGATGTCGTACCTCGTGAAGGCCCGACCGGCCACGTACAGCCGTGCGTCCTTGAGCAACGGATAACGGATATAAGGGTCGATGGTTTCCGCCGGCTTGCTGGCCACTTCCGAAAGCGGGGGACCGGGATCGGGCGAAGCGATTTCGAACGAGTAGATCGCGCCGCGGTCGGTGGTTGCCAC
>DATLQY010001037.1:0-2942 GCA_035534975.1 Pirellulales bacterium | reverse complement strand
ATCTCAGCTACGGCGTGGTATTTCCCACGCTGTTCATCGTTCACATCATCCCCGGAGGCCGCAGGCTGATATCGGGATTTGTCGACGGCGCGGCGGCCGCCAACGTTTACTTGAAAGGCTTTCGAGCGGCGGCGCCGGGAGTGCGAGCGGTTGCCCACGGGCCTGACGCCGATCGTCCGGTGGTCGCGCCGGCTTGATGCGGGGCCACGTGAGTATTCGATGAGGAATCTCATTTCTGCTTTGACTTGACCCTGATCAAAGCTAAGATGGTGTTCTCTTCCCAGAACCGTCAAATACCCCGCTATTTATTAACGTATGGAGATATCAACATGAGTACCGACGCGGCTTTGCCCGTTGAACAGTCAACCAATCCAATCAAAACGGCGGCAACTGCGGTGGCCAGCGCCGCCGAGGCCGTTCGCGACCGGGCCGGCGACGCCGCCGCCAAGGCGAAACAGGCGCTGCCGGCAGCCGGGCAATTCGTTTCACGGTTGGTCTATTCGAGTTGCTATTACGTCTCGTATGGCGTAGTCCTTCCGACGCTCTTTCTGGCGAACGTAATTCCGGGCGGCGGCCCGTTTGCGGCCGGTCTGAGCGACGGTGCCAGCGCCGCCAAGGACTTTGTCAAAGAAATGCGCAAACCCAAAGTAACCGAGGATATCACCTGATTCGAGTTCGATTCACGTGTGCCGATTCTTGGCACGTAAGCTGCGGGAGCTTACGCCCAACGATGCCGTGAACTTACGGCGTCGATCTGTTGAGGGACCAAAACGGTTGGCAGTTGCAAGGCGGAAGAACGCCGACGGTGGAGCACGGATGCTGATCAATGCAAAAAAGGCAGGTTGAAGCATCTGGAGCGCTCTCGCCATGGACTTACGCGTTACCTTTCCCGCCGTCGGCCGCATCCGCATTCAAAGCCTGGCCTTGTTCGGCGATCCGAATAGCGATGCTTGTCGTGAGTTTTCGCATCGCGTGATGCAAAGCCAGGGCGTGCTTGGCCTCACGATCCATGGCCATCGCCGCGCCAAGGGCCGAAAAGTCCATCGCAATGTACCGGCGGCGGAAGTTCATTATTGCCCAAAAACGCACAGCCGAAGGCAAGCCGTGCGCGAAATCTATGCACGGCTGATGAACGAGGAGGCAGGCAACTTTTTTTACGATACCAGGTCGCAAAATGGCACGGCGGATGGCGCCGCAGACACGGCCAGCGTCAATGGACACGCACGGACCAACGGTGGCGCCATGGCGAACGGCCGGCATTCCAACGGTGCCGGCAAGCCAGGCCCAATCTGTCTGTTCCCCGACGAGCGCGGTGTGATCCGGTTGTACCGCCATGGCCCGCTCGTCACGAGTTGGCAAGTCAAGCACGAAGTGCCGGGGAGGATCCGGCTGTACCATCCGGCCTTGTACCGGCGCAAGGAGGTGTGCCAGGCGATCGAACGCGAACTGATGAGTGTGCTGGGAATCGACAACTACAAGACCAGCCCGCTCAACGCCACCGTGCTGGTGGCCTACAAGCCGGCGAGCTTGCGGCGCGAACAGGTGATCGAGATCCTCGATTCGGCGATTGCCAACACCTGCATCCCGCGGAAGAAGGACAAGCCCGATCTGAGCTTTCCGCTCTGCACGCTGTCGGTGCCGCTGGCCGCGACGGCCCAGTTTGCCGTGCCGGCGTTGCTGCCGCTTTCGATGGCCTTGTTCGCCTACACGGCGATCCCAAGCTTCAAGGGCGCCTACGCTGTGGTGTTCAAGGAACGCCGGCTGGGAGTCGACGTGCTCGATTCGATCGTCGTGGCGGCCTGCATGGGAACCGGCGCGGTCTTCGCGGGCTCGGTGCTTTGCTGGTGCCTTGGCTTTGGGCGGATCTTGTTCAAGAAGACGCAGGACGACTCGAAAAAAATGCTGATGAGCGTCTTCGGCAAGGCGCCGCGATTCGTCTGGCTCTATCGTGACGGAGTGGAAATCGAGACGCCGCTTGAGAGGCTCCAGAAGGGCGACCTGATCGTCGTCAACACCGGCGAAGTCGTGCCTGTCGATGGCACCGTCAGCGAGGGCATGGCGATCATCGACCAGCACGCGCTCACGGGCGAGTCGACGCCGGCCGAAAAGAGCGTGGGTGATCGGGTGTTCGCGTCGACGTTGATGGTGGCGGGCAAGATCTTCGTGGCGGTCGAGTCGTCGGGGGGCGAGACCGCTTCAGCCCGGATCGCCAAAATCCTCAACGACTCGGCCGGCTACAAGTTGTCGTCGCAGCACAAGGGAGAGCGGATCGCCGACAAGGCGGTGATCCCCACGCTGGCGATCGGCGCGACGGCGTTGGCGACGATTGGCCCGGCCGGCGCGGTGGCCGTGCTCAACAGCGACTTCGGCACCGGCATTCGCATGGCGGCGCCCTTGGCCATGCTGACCTCGCTGACGCTTTGCGCCCACAAGGGCATTCTGGTCAAGGACGGTCGTGCGCTGGAGCTGATGAACGACATCGACACGGTCTTGTTCGACAAGACCGGCACGTTGACCCGCGAGCGTCCGGAGGTGGGCCGCATCCTGGCTTGCTACAGGTACGACCAGGCAACCATTTTGCAGTACGCCGCCGCGGCCGAGAACAAGTTCGCCCACCCGATTGCCAAGGCGATCCTCGATCAGTTCGAGCAGTCGGGCCTGACGATGCCTGAATCGGACGATTCGAAGTACCGCGTCGGTTACGGCATCACCGTGGGCATCGAGGGCCATACCGTGCGCGTCGGCAGTGCCCGCTTCATCAAGCTGGAGGGGATCGAGATCCCGCCGGCCATCGAGGATGCGTTGGAAGAGGCGCACCGCGAGGGGCACACGTTGGTGTTCGTGGCGATCGACGACCATCTGGGCGGCGCGATCGAGCTCGTCGCATCGCAGCGGCCAGAGGCGCGCGACATCATCGACGGGCTGCGAAAGCGCTGAATCAA
>DATLQY010001036.1:0-5312 GCA_035534975.1 Pirellulales bacterium | reverse complement strand
GACGCGCATCCAACACTCGCTCAACGGCGAGCAGTCGGTCCATCCGCTCTACGGCTACATCTACGTGGCCGACCGCCTTGAGGGACTGATCCTGGTCGGGGCGGCCACGCTACTCGACGGCGATCCGACGAACAACTATCTCCGGCGCGATGTGACCTTCAACCCCAACGGCATTCTGCGCGGAGCGCGGAACCTGGCGATCGTCGGAAACTACGCCTACGTCTGCTGCGACGCCGGCCTGGTCGTCGTTTCGCTCGACGACCCCAAACACCCCTTCGTGGCCCACGTCGTCGGCAACGACGTGCTCAAGTGCCCGCGGGCGGTGCAGGCCCAGTTCCGTTACGCCTTCGTCTGCGACGCCGAGGGGGTCAAGGTGCTCGACATCACGCACATCGAACGGCCCGTGCCCGTCGCCGGTTTGCCATTGGACGATGCGCGCAGCATCTACGTCGCGCGAACCTATGCCTACGTGGCGGCGGGGCGCCAGGGGCTGGTGATCGTCGACGTGAAGGACCCCGAACAGCCTCGCGTCGATCAGGTGTTCGACGCCGGCGGCCGCATCCATGATCTTAACGACGTCAAGCTGGGGATCACTTACGCCAGCGAGTTCGCCTACTTTGCCGACGGCCAGAAAGGGCTGCTGGTCGTGCAATTGACGTCGGCCGACATGATGACCAACCAGGGCTTCAGCCCGCGCCCTTGGCCGCGATTGATCGCCTCGCGCGCCCTTCATCACCAGGGTCAGGCGCTTTGCGTCTCGGAAGGGCTCGATCGCGATCGGGCGGTCGACGAGTCGGGCAACCAGATCGGCGTCTTCGGCCGGCTCGGCGCGCGCCCCTTGAATTTCGAGGAACAGCGCCGCTTATATCTGCGCGGCGAGCAGGTCTGGCGCGTCGGCGACGAACCTGTTTTGGAAGGTTATCGCGGCCAGGGATCCCCGCGGGAACCGTCGCCACTGCCACTGCCCGAGCCGGGGCTGAGTTTCCGCGGTTCGGATGATTCAGAAGGAGGATCTCGTGGCGGAATGCGAAGGTGACGTGGGGCAGGTTTCCAACCTGCCATAAGCCATTTTTGTTTGGCCCCTTGGAAACCTGCCCCACGTTTGCGTTGCTTGTAGGCGCGGCTTAGTATGAATAACTGACATGGCTAAATCATTGGTATCGTGGTTACTTGCGATTTGCCGGTTCGGCGGGCCAGCTCCACGGCGGCGCGAGGGCGGACGACGGAAGAGCGCCAGACGCCCCGAGCCGCTCGAAGAGCGCCGGCTACTCATCGCCGGCGGCGCCGAGACGCCCGGCAGCGTCGAAATGCATTTCGCCGACGACCTGTTCACGGATCTGCTTGGCCGGTCGGGCGACGTGAGCTTCTTCCTCAAGGAAGTCGACAACGGCGTGCCCTTCAGCACGGTCATCGACCAGATCCTGACCTCGCCGGAGTACCACGGCGACCAGATCACCGCCGACTACACGACCTACCTTCACCGCGCGCCCGACGCGGCCGGAGCGGCGTTCTGGCAAGCGGCGCTCGGCGACGGGCTGCCGGAAACGGATCTCGCCGCCGACTTGCTTGGCTCGTCGGAATACGCCGCGTTGCATGGCGGCACGCCCAGCGGATTCGTCGCCGGGGTCTACGCCGACGTCTTGGGACGTCCGGCTTCGCCGGCCGATATCGCGTTCTGGGACGGCCGGCTCGCCGCCGGCGAAACGTCGGTCGAAGTGGCCACCGACATCTTGAACAGCCCCGAGCACCGCGCGACGGTCATCGACGGGTTCTATCTCGATTATCTCGACCGCGCGGTCGATCCCGGCGGCCTGGCGTACTGGGAAAACTTCCTGGCCGAGGGCGGCACCGTTCCCGAGTTGCAGCAGGCGCTGCTGTTGGCGCGGCTCGGACCGGAACACTACCAGGACTTCCAGCAGTTGGGCGGGCTTTCGTCGGCCGACGTGCAAGACCTCCTCCAACGCGCCGCCGCCGCCTCGGCCACGACCGACGCGATCATCGCCGTGGTCGATCGCAATGGCAACATCCTTGGCGTCCGCACCGAGGCCGGTGTCGATGCGACCTACGCCGGTCGAACGGACGACCTGGTGTTCGCGATCGACGGCGCCGTGTCGCTGGCCCGCACCGGCGCCTTCTTCTCCAGCGACCAAGGCGCGCTCACCTCGCGCACGGTCCGCGATCTCAGCCAGACGACGATCACCGAGCAGGAAGTCGACTCGAACCCGGATGTCGCCTCGAGTTCGTTGGCGTATGGTCCGGGGTTCGTGGCCCCCGTCGGCTTGGGCGGCCATTTTCCGCCCGACATCAACAACACTCCCCCGGTCGATTTGTTCAACATCGAGGCCAGTAACCGCGACAGCCTCGACCCGCGCTTCAACGTCGACCCCGCCTATGTTCCCGCGGGGCAGAGCATCCCGGCGCCATTGTCGTACGGCGTCGTCTCGGGGTTGGACCCGCTGGCCCAGTCGCGTGGCATCGCCACGTTGCCGGGTGGAGTGCCGCTGTACAAGAACAACGACCTGGTCGGTGGCATCGGCGTTTTCTTTCCGGGTCCCAGCGGCTACTCCTCGTACGAACAGAACTACATCGCCGGGATCGGTCAGACCGACCAGACCCGGCTCAATGCGCCTCTGGTGCTGGAGGCGGAATGGATGGCCTTCGCGGCGGCGGCCGGCGAGGTCACCGGAACGGTCGGCGGCGTGGCGCCCGTGACCACGTATGTCATAACACCTTCGTCAGGCCCGCCGATCGACTTGTTGAATGAACAAATCAATCTTGGCGGCATCCAGCTCGAAACTTTTGGCCCGAATCCGCAAGTCGGCCAGGCGGGCGGGATCACGCAGCTTGAGCAGGTCGGCGTCAGCGTGGGCGTCGGCGATCCGCTGGAAGGGACCGATCGGCCGATCGATTCGAGCGGCCGGCTGTACGCGCCCAACCAGGTCGCTCCCTCGGGTTGGCTCGTTCTGCCGCACGATTCGCCCACCGGCGAGATCAGCGCGGCCGACGTCACGCAGATCGTCACACAGGGCATCGCCGAGGCCAACCTGGTCCGCGCGGCGATCCGCGAACAGCCCGACGGGAGCGGCGGCCTTTCGCCCGGCCCGCGCGCGAGCATGATCTTCAGCGTGACCGACAAGGCAGGCAACGTCTTGGGACTGTACCGCATGCCCGGCGCCACGACCTTTTCACTCGACGTGGCCGTGTCCAAGGCCCGCAACGTCGCCTACTTCAGCGACCCCACCTTGCTCCAAACCGTCGACCAGATCGACCCTATGACCGGCGCGGTGGTGCTGCCCGCCGGCGTGGCCTACACCAACCGCACGTTCAGGTTCCTGGCCGAGCCGCGCTATCCGTCGGGCGTCGACGGCTCGCCGCCGGGACCGTTCTCGATTCTTTGGGATTTGTTGTCTCACGGCCTCACCATGGCCGAGCTGGCCAATCCGAGCACGCAGAACGATTTGAAAACGCCGGCCCCGATACCTCCGTCGGAATTCACCAGCGCCGTTGGTTACGACGTTTTCAATCCGGGCACGAATTTCCGCGACCCGGCCAATCCCAAGAACCAGAACGGGGTGATCTTCTTCCCCGGCAGCGCGCCGTTGTACAAGAACGGCGTGCTGGTCGGCGGGCTCGGCGTCAGCGGCGACGGCGTCGACCAGGACGACACCGTTACTTCCTTCGCCGCCGCCGGATTCAAAGTGCCGGCCGGCACACCGAGTGCCGACGACATCTTCGTTCGCGGCGTGCGGCTGCCGTACCAGAAGTTCCTGCAGAACCCGCAAGGGTAGCCGCCCGCGATTCACGGCCTAGTCCGGCGTGACAAGCTGTAACCCAAGCGAAAGGCGGCCGTGGAAGGGCGCTCCGGCGCGATCGTGGTAGTCGTGGCATTCGGCGCAATCGGTGCGCGCCACACCCTCTTTGCCAGCCGGCGAGGCGGCATGGCACTCACGGCAGTTGGCGATTCCTGGCAGGAGCACATCGGTCGTTTCGGAGCTGCGGTCCACTCCAAGATGGCACTGCGTGCAAGCGAGCAGTGTATGGCTGTCGTGGCGGAACTTGCCGTGCTTCAGCCAACGAGCGGGAATGTTCGGCGGCTCGACCTCCCAGCCGTTCTTCGTTTCGACGACGGCCGTGTGGCAGTAACGGCAGCCGTGCTGGTGCCGGTTGTCGAGCAGCAGGCGTTCGGCGTCGGCGACCTTGGCCTGGACCCAAGCCCATCCCTCCTCGGTTAACGGCGGCCCGCGGCCAGGTACCTCGCGCGGGACCTCGTCGGCCGATGGACCGGGATCATGATCGGGGCGCTCTCGCGAGTATTCGGTATAGAACTCAATCAATTTGGCGTGTACCTGGGCCACTGAGCCATGCGCGACGTCGGCCTTCCATTCGTTCTTCGCTTCGGCGTGGTTGTCGTGGTCTCGGTCGAGTTCTCCTTGCTTGGCGCCGCGCAGGTAATCGAAGTTGCGCTCGTTCTCGTGGCACCTCTTGCAGTGTTGGTCATGATTGATCGGCCGCATGTAGCCGCTGTCGCGGTCGGTCTGGTGGCATTCATGGCAATCCAGTGGCTGGCGCGAACCATCGAGCCGCAACAGGCCATCGGCGGGCAGGTGCTTGTGGTGGTTGAAGCGGATCGAAGCCATGTCTTCCCAGCCTCCACTGGCCGCCGGGCGCGCGACGTCGCGTACCTTGTGGTCCCGCCCGGCCTCCGGCAGATCGCCCACCTTTCGTTTCAGGGCAAATTCCGGGTGGCTCGCGAAGTCGCGGATGTCCGTGGCAAAATCCATGGATCCGCCGGTGTGCGCCGCAAGGTCGCCGTGGCAATGGACGCAAGCTTTGTCGTCGACGCGCGCCAGCGGCGCTTGATCGCGGTGCTCGCGGTGGCACTCGGCGCAATGAGCCGACGACCCCGTCTGGTTCTCGTGGTGCTTCGGCCCGGCATGGCAGGCGCCGCAGGCTTTGTCGGAGGTCGAAACGCGCCGGTCGTCGAAATGCAGCATTCGGGCCAGCGGTTGCCACGGTTCGTCGTGGCACTTGGCGCAGTCGTTGCGGATCAACTGGTGCGCCTCTGAAACCGGACCGGCCTGATAAAGTTGGCGGTCGCCACGGATCGCCGCGACGGCGGTCACGACGAGCGCGAGTACCAACGCCACCAGCGACCAACGCCAACGAAGCTGCCGCATCCGGTTGGGCCGGTGATGGAAATTGATTTCCACCCGCTCGGAAAGCGATTTGCTGGTGCGTTCGACGGACATTTTTTAATCAATCACCCGCTTCAATGCCAAACTCGTGTTCGTGGATCGATGATCTCAACGGGC
>DATLQY010001035.1:0-3160 GCA_035534975.1 Pirellulales bacterium | reverse complement strand
CCCCGATCCTTAGAATAGCGGACTCTAGGACAAAGAAAGTCTCACCCATTGAAGGGGATTCGGCGTTGTTTCGTTCCCATACCTGTGGCGAGTTACGTGTCGGTCATGTAGGTCAGGAGGCGACTCTATGCGGCTGGGTCGATTCGTACCGCGACCACGGCGGCGGACTGTTCCTCGACCTGCGCGATCGCTACGGCAAGACCCAAATCGTCTTCGCTCCCGAGGCCGGACCCCAGATTCAAGAAGCGGCCAAGACGCTGCGCAGCGAGTTCGTCATCGCCGTCGTCGGCAAGGTCGCACGGCGGCCCGAGGGGACCGTGAACCCCAAGCTCGACACGGGCGAAGTCGAGCTGCGAGCCACTCAACTCACGGTTCTGAACAAGAGTCTTACCCCCCCCTTCCAACCCGGCGCCAAGGAGTTGCCGGGCGAGGACTTGAGGCTGAAATACCGCTACCTCGATTTACGGCGGCCCGAGATGCAGCGGACGCTCGTCCTGCGGCACCGAATGATCAAGGCCATGCGCGATTACTTCGACGAACACCGATTCATCGAGGTCGAAACTCCCATGCTGGGCCGCAGCACGCCCGAGGGGGCTCGCGACTACCTCGTGCCCAGCCGCGTGCATCCAGGCTCGTTCTACGCCCTGCCGCAGTCGCCGCAACTGTACAAGCAGATCCTGATGGTCGCCGGCTACGACCGCTACGTGCAAGTCGCGCGCTGCTTCCGCGACGAGGACCTGCGGGCCGACCGCCAGCCGGAGTTCACGCAGTTGGATGTCGAGATGTCGTTCGTCGATTCCGACGACGTGATCGGCACCATCGACGGCCTGGTCGCCCGGCTGGCCAAGGACATCCTCGGGCTCACCGTCAAGCTTCCCCTGGAACGGATGACCTACGACGAGGCGATGGAGCGCTTCGGCCACGACGCTCCCGACCTGCGTTTCGGCCTGGAGCTGGTCGACGTGACCGACCTGGCGCGGGAAGCGGAGTTCCGCGTGTTCCGCGAGGCCGCAGAGTCGGGACTGCGCGTGCGCGGCTTGAACGCCAAGGGGGCCGCGGCCAACTACTCGCGCAAGGCGATCGACGAGCTGACCGAGCTCGTCAAGCAGAACTTCGGCGCTAAGGGGCTGGTTTGGTTCAAAGTCGAAGTAGGCGGCACGCTCGCCTCGCCGACCGCCAAGAACTTCACGCCCACGCTGCTGGCCAAAATCGGCGAGCGGATGCGGGCAGAGCCGGGCGACTTTCTGCTGTTCGTGGCCGATTCGTTCGAGGTCACTTGCAAAGCGCTCTACGCCTTGCGCAAGCGGTTCGGCGAAGAGCTGCGGCTCTTCGAGCCGGGCCAAATGCACTTTTCCTGGGTCGTCGAGTTCCCGATGTTCGCCTACGACGCCGAAGAAGGGTGCTGGGCCGCTATGCACCACCCCTTCACCGCCCCTCGTCCGCGGGACCTGGCGATGTTGGCCACCGATCCGGGCAAGTGCCGGGCGCAGGCCTACGACCTGGTGATCAACGGCTCGGAAGCCGGCGGCGGAACGGTCCGAATTCACGACAACGAAACGCAGCAGCAAGTCTTTTCGCTGTTGGGAGTCAACCCGGAACAAGCCCGCGAGCGGTTCGGCTTTCTGCTCGACGCTCTGCAATTCGGCGCCCCGCCCCACGGCGGCATCGCCTTGGGCATCGACCGCTGGGTGATGCTCTTCGCCGGGCTGGATAACATCCGCGACTGTATCGCCTTCCCCAAGACGCAAAAGGCCGCCGACTTGATGACCGAGGCGCCGGGCCACGTCGACGCCAAGCAACTCAGGGAGCTGAAGATCAAGCTCGATAAGGAACAGTAACACGGCCTCGCTTCGCTTGGCCGCAACCAAAGCGAGCAACGTAGGGTGGGACAAGCTCGCCTTGGGCGAGCGCCGGCCCACCAAGTTCGCTGATACAGGAAAGGGCATGAGCCACGAATCCACGTTCGTTCCCAAGCGTCCGGGGGCGGCGGCCGTCTTGTCGTTGATCGGCAACACTCCCCTAGTGCCGCTCGTGTTCGAATCGGAAGGTTTGACGATCCTCGCCAAGTGCGAGTTTCTCAACCCCAGCGGCAGCATCAAGGACCGCCTGGCCAAGACGGTGCTCGTCGATGCCGAACGGCGTGGCCTGCTGCGTGCGGACTCGATCATTCTGGAATGCACCAGCGGCAACACGGGGATCGCCCTTTCGATGCTCGGCACGGCAATGGGGTACCACGTGACGATCCTGATGTCGCAAGGGGCCAGCCAGGAGCGGCGGCTCTTGATCCGGCAACTGGGCGCGGAACTCGTGCTGTTCGACAGCGACGGCCGTTACCTGACCGGCATTGAAATGTCGCGCGAGATGGCCGCCCGCGACGATCGTTATTTCCTCCCGCGGCAGTTCGAGAACCCGCTCAACGTCGAAGATCACGAGCACGGCACGGGGCAGGAGCTCATCCGCCAGGTGCCGGGGCCGATCGACGCATTCGTGACGGGCTTCGGCACCGGCGGCACGCTGGCCGGCGTCGGCAAGGCAATCAAGGCCCGTTATCCCGAGTCCAAGGTCTACGCGATGGAGCCGGCCGAGGCGGCCTTGATGGCGGGCGAATGCCCGTGCTGCCACCTGATCGAGGGTGTCGCCGACGGCTTCATCCCCACGCTTTTGCGATCCGCGCCGCTCGACGGCGAGGTCAAGGTCACCAGCGCCGCGGCGATGGCGATGACGAAGAGATTGCACCGCGAGTTCGGCCTGTTGGTCGGCACATCGTCGGGCGCCAACGTCGTAGCCGCGCTGGAACTGGCCGGCCGCTTTGGCGCCGGCCGGAGGATCGTCACGCTCTTGTGCGACCGGGCCGAACGCTACTTCAGCACAAAGCTGTTCGCCGACCAGGACTGCTTTCAAACCAATTCGGCGATGAGGTTACCATGCCCGAGCACTGGGAGCGGCCGGCCCTGCTGATCGCGCAAAAGCGTCGTCGGGTCGATCCCGAGCCGATGGTACATCGTGGCCAACAGATCCTGCGCGTGCCAGGCGCGCCCGGCGGGATAAGCGCCGATCTTGTCGCTGGAGCTTACGATCTGGCCGGCCTTCAGCCCACCGCCGGCGACGAGGGCGCTGAATACCGACGCCCAGTGGTCGCGACCGGCCTCCTTGTTGATCC
>DATLQY010001034.1:0-7047 GCA_035534975.1 Pirellulales bacterium | reverse complement strand
ATCGAAAGACCGAGCAAAAAACGAACAGCGGCGAGCTTTCGACCCCGATTGCCCAAGAGGAGTTCCTTCGCAGCTACCTCGCGCGCGTCATACTGAGTGGCGTGGCGGAATTCTACAACGAGCGGCGTACACGGCTGCGGATTGTCGAGCCGGCACAGCTTGAGCGGTTTGCCTCGCCCGCAATGACGATGAGCGACCTTGAGGAGCAGCTGCGCGGTGAGCTGTTGAAGCTGCCCGAGGACCAGCGAGTGCCGTTTCGGCTCAAGTTCTTCAAATACTTTGGCCCCCTGCCGCCGGACGAGATCCAGTACATTGCTGACCGATCGCAGCTTGCCCCAGAGCAAGTGGCCCAGTGCGTCGAGGACGAGTTCCGGCGCAATGTCGATCGCAAATTCCCTCTCAGTTCCGCCTTCATCGGCGAGTTGCTCGGCATCGCCGTGGCCGACGACGGACGCAATACGACAGTCGATCAGCGGATCTCAAGAGCGCGAGTAAACCTCTCGAGCGCCCTCGGTCTGGACCGGTGAGGATCGTAATGGCCACGATGCAACAACGAGAGTACACGCTCCCCGACGGGCGAACGTTGACGGTCCGCTTTTTCAGGGACTTGCAACGATTCCGGCACACATTGGTCGACCACGTACTCAATCCGAGGGAGCCGTGGCATCGGTCGCTCGGCGTCAGCTTTTTGAAAACATTGTGTCAGAAATTCAACGCCGGTGAGGTATCAGTAATAGAGGAAGCTTACTCGGCCTGTGTGCCGGTCCTCGATGCCGGCATCCGGTTTTCGATCGGTTTGCCGGTCTACGTCGAGTTCAAGCAGGAGAGACGCCCCATTAGCGGAGGAAAAGCGCAGACGACTGGCGGCTTCTACTTCCTGTCGAACCAAGGTTTTCTCGTCGTCGTGAGGGATGACGTTGTGCGGACGGCAGGGTATCGCGGCACGGGGATCAAAGGAGTCAATGCCTCAAAGCAGGATCTGTTCAAGGAGGCTTGGAAGTATGTCAGGCAACGATCTCGGGGATCCTACGTCGATTCAAAGGACGGCGAAGACGTGCGACACACGATGGTATTGATGGTCAGCCCCGACAACTGGGAGCGTTGCGCGGCTGTTTGACGTCAAAGCGGCGACGGCAACGTTTGCGGGTCGAAGCCTGCTGCACAGCCTTGAAGGAGGATTTCCGATGGTTGATCCCGTGATGATCTCCTTTCACGAGGATTCCTGCCGCGAGTACCTCGATTACTGGTGCGATCCCGCACGCCGCGAGGCGGCTGAGATGGAGGAGAACGACGCGGCGTACCACGTGCTTGAACACGCCGCATTACTCGTACGGTGTGTCCCGAGGGGTAGCAGCCAGGTGATTCGACAAGTCGAGGGGTTGGCTGTGGAAGAGCGCGTTCGCCTGGTTCGCGTCGCAAGCCAATTCGCATCACAGTTTTCCCTTTCGGATTATTGCAAGCGTCTCTTCCGGCAGGAAGTTCTCGACGTGGACGACATGGCCGAGATTGAAGTTGTCCTGATCCAACGCGATGCGCTGGATGCAGTACTCGATTTTGCCGCGAGGCTCGTGACTGAACGTATCGAGGAGGACGACGATCTGCTGGCGGACTTGGCCCGCGCGCATTGCACGGCGGACGAGTTGGACGACACGCTGCTGTCGCGTCCTGATATTATCGCTCCGGCGTCGCGCATCCTGGATCAAACCTGCCCTCCCGCTTCCGCTGGCCTGTGGTTGCGGAAAGCGCGTGAGTACGATGAGCGGTTCCAGGAGCCGACCCTCGCGGAATTCCGCCGTAGCGTCGCCGAAAGCACTTCGGACGCAGGCACAGGGGATCTTCCGCACGCCGTCTCGCTCCTACTGCGGCGCACCCAGGAGATCGCTGCCCAGGCTGCGGAATTCCGAATCGCGGCCAGCGCCGGCGGAAGAGTGGGTCCGGCCGCCGATGAACTGTTGGAGTCGACCTATCCGGTCGAGGGCGACGACGCAGTGAAGGTGAGGTTTTCGATCGAACCCGGGAGTAACTGCCGCCATCAGTTCCGAATCGTCCTCGTCGCCCCAATGCCCGCCCTGGAGCGGTATCGCTCCGCTGCGATCAAGTTCAACGACGGTTCCGTTTGCTCCATGGCGCTGGGGCTAGGCGCAGGCGGCGTGGAGTTGTCGGTCGACGAAATCACAGTGGTGACGAGCCTGATGCTGGTTGAAGAATCAGGCGAGCGCCGTCACGTGGATATCAATGCTTGCCATGAGTGAATTCGGCGTCAGCCTTCAAAAACTGCGGGACGGCAAGCTGGTCGATTTCCTCTGTCGCGATGATTTTTCCGCGTGGGTCGATCTCGTAGCGCTGCCACAGATACAACTGTTGGCGCGCGCGATTCGCGGCAGGAATGAAGACCACTTTCTCGGTTACTCTCGCCAACAAGTGCAGACACTTGCACGGCGCGTATTGCTCTCGCGCCGGTTGGAGTTGCTCGAATCCATGCGTCCCCTTTGGATCGCGTTTCGTTCGTCGCAAGAAAATTGCGGTTTGGCGGAATCGGCTTTGCATTCAGCCGCCGGTTGGTCCGGTGAGATCTTGGCCTATGGTCAAGGGGCAGCCGAAAAGGCGTTCAGCGTGTCGCACGCAGAATTCGTCGAGACGCTTGGAAAGCTTGCGGATCGCGATCAGGACGGCCCGTTGGGCGCGGCCGTTCGTAGCACTCGTTTGTTCGATGAGGCGCGGCATGTCGGATTTCCAGTCGTTTTCTTCAAGAACGGCGACTCGAGCCTCCAACCTGGAGTTTGGATCGAGCCAACATTGATGCCGAAGGGCGTGACGGACGACTTGGGGCGCGAGTGGGAGCGGCTCTTGACGACTCTGCGCAGCAGGATTTCGACCCACCGACATTATGCTTTGCCATCCTGGCTGCACGGTCTGGCTGCCTGCGACGTAAACATTGAAACGCTTGAGTCGGCTGGCTTGTCCCTCGTCATGCACGGATTGGCAGAACAACAGAAACTGCCGCTGCCGTTCGGCGTCGGCTTCACCGGCCGCTGGGAGAACGATCGCCTGCGCGGTGTGCGGGAGCTTGGCGTGAAGGCGCTGGCGGCTCGCGAGGCGGGAGTGTTTCTCCTGTTCGCGTGCCCCGATCCCAACGAGCCAACGCCAACGGCGACGGACGGCATAAAGGTCGTACTGCTCCCCGAGCACCTTTCGCTGGACGACGTCATTCGATTCGTGAACCGAATCCTGCCCGGTCGGGTTCGTGGGCCGCGAAGTCGCGCTAAGCCGCCTAAGAGCGTGGAAGCAACAAACGGACAAGACGCCAGGGCGGAGGATTCTCGCCGTCATAGGACCACCGCGTGCCGGAAAAACGACGCTACTCAGTCATTGGGGATGGGTGCGCGACCGCAAGGATTGGACGTTTGACCCCGTCTGGTTCAGCTTTCGCAACGGCCGGTCTGATCGGCGATCGCTGGACAACATGGGAAAGGCACTCGCCGACCAAATCACCGCGAGGTTCAGTATCTTGGCCCTTTCGGGCGGCAAGAATGCGCCGGGTGACACAGACGATTCGTCTGATTGGCGAAGGCGAATTGAAGCCGTCACCGAGGCGACCGATGCGCGGATCGACGTTGTTGTCGACGGGATTGACGAGGCTCGGGACGAGGGCCGAGAGATTCTATCGTACCTTCAACAATTCCCTGGCGACGGAGTTGTCATCGTCGGCACCCAGCCGGCATTGATCGCGAGCATCGAGCTCGAGCGACTGGAACTTCGAACCAACACGTCTTCCGCGCACAACGACGCATTGGATCTCATCGAACAATTCGCCAACCGATTCGATGGCCACGATGCTTTGCAGTCGATCGCCTCTCGCCTTCGCCAGGATCGGTGGAAGCGCGGCTTGGTCGAACGGGCCGGGAGCAACCTCTGGATCTTGACCGACTTCCTGTCCGCAGTACTAAGTGGTCACGCCGCATGGCCCGATCGGCCGGAGGATCTGCCGCTCAGTGACGACGTTGGTAGATATGTTCGAAACCTTCTCAATGCGGTCCTCGACGGCTGCCGGGATGATGGGGACCGCAATGGCGATCGCAAAATCCTAAACACGTTCCTGGCATACTTATCGTTTCTTGGCGACCGGCCCTGGGCAGTGGCGGACGTCCGCCGGTTAGCGGGCGACGATATAGCCGGCTGCGACGAGGCGACATGGAGCCGCAACGGGCTGCTGTCACGCAAAGTGAAGCGGCTCATCGACTTCAACGGAAATGTCGTCAAATTCCACAGTCCGTTCGTGCGTGAGGCAGTTGCGGACAACTTTCAAAACTATCGACGCGATGTGGCGGAGCGCTTGGTTCAGGTGGTCCGCAAGGCTGACTCGTCGAGCGATCTCCTCGAATTCGCCGTCGCGCGTCTTCCGACGCTGCTGGAGGAAGTCCGCGACCCCAGTCTGGCCGGCGCGCTGTTGACCGACACGCCCTGGATGGCGGAACGGTTCGCGGGATTTACTGACGGGGCCTCGATCGTGCCGTTCTTGGAGGAATTGCAAGCCTTGCTACGTCAGGCGAAGGGGGACCCGAACGAATCGGACCTATCACCGCCGCGCGATTTGTTCCGGACAGTAAATTTCTGGCGGGCCACAATTGAGTCGAGTCCTTTTGCGCCAGCCGAGTGGTGGCCAGTGCTCGGGACAGTCATCGACGCGAAGGTGAGGCAATCTCGGCGCCCGAAGGTCCACGCACGAGAACCCGTGTTACTCGCGCCAGCGACGGGATACAGGCCGTCGGCGCAGAGTCCCGACCAGCAAGGCGTGGCATGCGGGCTGGAAGTAGGCACCCAGGAGCGACTTGTCGTCGCGCGCCTGGGAGGCAGTGTCTCCGTCTTCGCGCGCAAAGGTGCGCATTTTACTCACGAAGGCGGTTTCGCCGTTGCAGGCGGTACGATTATGCAGCTCGATCCCCTTGAGGGTTGGCTTATCCTCGCTCTTGTCCGGAATTCCCAATGGGAGGGCGATTGCAGCTTGTTTCTGCTCGATCTGGACGCCCCGGTCCCGCACGCAATCGACGGGCCTCCCGGCCTTCGTTCCATGACGGTCCTGGACGCAACGGCTGGCCGCGCGCGCGTCGTCATGATCCTCGAAGGCGCGGACAAGCAAGAAATGCGGGTATACCGCTTGTCGTACAATTGCGTTGGGTCGGGTGCCGGCCGGAGCATCACGCTTGAGCCGGAGGGAGAGTCTGTTTCGGTCGCTACGTCGGTCGCGCACTACTCCTGCCGTCCCCGAAAGTTTGCGCGCGACACGTGGGCTATCTGGTCTTCGCTCGCCGACGGAGCGCAAACTTTTGAGATTTATCGCGCGACTCCGGATGGTATTCAGGCGGTCGCCAGTACGGACCTTAAAGCGGAAATACAGGGAAACAACATCAACGGCATTTGCCCGGTTCCCGGCGATCGGCTCGCCGTAGTCGTCGCGCCCTATCCTTGGCACGACAGTCCAGGGGAGCCGATGGCTGGGATCATAGCGCGCTCGTCCGGGCAAGACACAAGTTATCGGGCATCTCTGCTCTTGGTCGACGGTGACGGAGAGCTCAATCAGCGAATATGCCTCGATTCGGAGATCCCTTGCGACGATGAGAACTCGGGCAACGGTCAGCGCGTCGCTACTAACGACCGCCTAGGGCTACTAGAGCCCATGGGCTGGCACGCGACCCTTGGCCTCGTACTAGGTCTTGCACCTTGTTATTGCCTCGATGATTGGGACGAAAACTATTACGTCCTTGATCTTGAACAACCCGAAGCCCTCATGCGGCCGTTACCACCAGAAATCGAGCGGCGCGTCCGCGGTCAAACGTGCGGTGAAGGAATGTACTTGGGTTCGGTGCAGTTGACCCATGAGCGCATCGTGCTCCTTCACTTCGACTTCGCGGTGCTGCTCGATCCCGACCCTGCCGCCGCAGTCGCGATTCGATGGAACCCGCAGGAGCCGATCGCGACTACTCCAGCCGAAACGAAATTCCTTCGCATCGGGCAGGCGGGAGTCAGCATTTCGTGGTCAGGGCTACGGTTAATCGCATCGGACGGGTCGAAACACCCGCGCGAGCTCGTGGACCTCGGTGAGGAGTTTCGCGTTATGTTCGAGGGAATAGAACCCGTTGACGTGAAGCACGCGTTGTGTATTGACGACGACAACTGGGCGTGCGGCGTTCTTGCGCGGCGTTTGACAACAGGTATTCCGGACGCGGAGGGCCACACTGGAGAGAACCAAGCAGCGACCGACATCGTGATCGTCGGATACGGCAGCGACGGATTCGTCTACCTGGCAATCACGGATGTCCCAGCGGATTGCGACTGCCGAATCGAAGCATTGGCCAACGGCTTGGTCGGCTTTCGCTATGGGTGTGTGAGTCAGGAGAGCGATTGGACGGGCCACCCGCTGCACCTGTACGACCTCGTCGCAAAGGGCCTGGCCTGCCCGCACCCGGACGCGGAAGTCGGCAAACACGACGATTCCTACGCGGTGCCGCTTCTCGAAGTATCGACCGAGTGGGTGTTGCTCCTCGGCTCCCCAACCAGCGCGGAGCCGGGCAACGATCTCGTATACGCCGCATACCAGTACCGCGTCGGCTCGCTGGAGCCCCCCTCCCGGATCCAGGGCCTTAGCCTCAGCTCTCGTCTCACGCTCGTCCACTCGTCGCTCGGCCGCGCCGAAATCCGAGAATTGAGTCTGGCAGGTTGCCATACCCGAGTCCGCAGCCTCCAGCTCGAAATCGACGATTTCGGGATTCGAGTGCGATCTGACCATTCTTGGCAAATCGAGATGGGGGGCGACGCAGACGTCACGGACCTCGGCGGAAGGCTGATCGCAGTGGCGTCGGGCGACGAATGCGTTCCTTGCCGCGTTGAGGTGCTGCGTCCCCCAGCCAGTGGAGAGGAGAAACCGACGATTGTCGCAGTCGGATACCTGTCGCAACCGCCACAGTGTGTCACGCTCGCCCGCGAACCAGATCGCGTGTCACTTGTCGTCCACACTGACGGCGGTGCGACCCGGTTTGAATTGGCCAACGT
>DATLQY010001033.1:0-18943 GCA_035534975.1 Pirellulales bacterium | reverse complement strand
TTTTTAAAAGGTGAAGCTCCTCAAGCTCGGCGAGTCTGCCGATGGCTTCGAGGCAATCCGAACTCAGGTCATACCCCCAAGGGCCGTTACCGACTCGCAGAATTCGCAGTTGCCGCATGTTGGCCAACGCGGCGGCCATGCCGGGAGTGCTTTGCTCGATACCGAGGTTGAGATATCGCAAGCTGGACAATCGCCCCAAATTCTTAAGAAGCTCCTCATGGTTGCCGTCGTAGTATTCACTCACATCGGCGCCGACGACGCGCCGGCGAAAACGGTCGACCCCGACGAGATCGAGCCATTTCGGTCCCCAACGCTCTAAATACAGATAGACTCCCTTGTTGCCAATACCCCTCTCCCCGTAGGTGGAAATGATCGGGTCTTGCATGTTGGCGCGTTGGCGCAGGGCTGCGAACCACGCGCAGCACACGGCCGCCAGCCCTAGCGCGGCCAGCATCGTCCGCAGGCTCCAGCGCAGGCGGGGCCGATAGCGCCTCAGCAGCCATTCGCACGCGCCCCCCGCGAAGGCCAACATCACCAGCCACATCGCCATGTTGCCGGCCAGCCGCGCCGCACTATAGTTCTCGTCGAGGACGGTTGGAGCACCGTACCAATGTTGAACGTTGCGCCAGCGCCAGATCAACGGCCAGCCGAATGTCGGATCTGGTCCAAACATCATGATCGCCCCGTCTTGACTCAAATTCGCGAGCACGATGGGCACCGCGACGACGATTAACACGATCAGCGTCACGACCCGCGGGCAAAAGCGAACCGCGGGACAATAGCGGCGCCGGGGCCATTCACAGATGACGGCCACCACGGCCAATATGACGAGCCAGATGGCCAGATTGGCGGCCAGCCTGGGCCAGCTCCATTGCACGATTTCGGGATTCATTTGCGCGGCCGCGACGCCGACCGCGATCGTCGAGCTGGGCTTGAATTCGCACCAATACCAGATCAACGGCCAGCCGTACGACGGATTGGGCGGCGGCCATGGCCGGGGCGTCACTTCATCGTGGCTCAAGTTGGCCACCACGATCGGCGCCGCGACCACGATCAACACGATGAGCGTCAAGGGCCGCGCGCGACGCAGAGAGAATTCGCCGAATTCCCCAGACATGGTCGCTTACCCGCCAACGCGCCGTGCCCCGATCAATCGTACCACCGTCGATTCTAACGCAAGCGCGGCGCTCCATGCAACGCGGTGACTTCGCCGGTGGTGTCCAAATCCGTGTTGCCGGGCCACCTTTAGGCAGTGGCATCAGGCTGCCGCGCTCATTTCGCCGCAGCGCGGACGATCTCGACGGTCGTGATCAGGCCGTCGTCGTTAAACCGCAAACTGGCCGTGATCTCATCGATGCTCTCGAAAAAGACGCGGAACGACGAGCGGCGGTCGAGTTTGACTTGCTGTCGCGAGTGCTGGCGATTGCCATGCACCGAACACTCGACCTGGTCGCGCTCGCGATCGTATTGGTATTCACCGTCGTCGGGGCAGAAATAGGTAACTCCATACTTGGCGTCCGAGAGGTTGTCGACCTCGTCGATCGGCTTTTCGTAGAGCGCCTGCAGGTTGTAAATCGAGATCGTGTTGCGATGGCAGGCCAGCCGTGCTTTCTCGGCCCAATAGAGCTCCAACTCGTCGGCCAGCCGGTCGACCGCCCGGCGATTGAGCCGCAACAAGAGGTGGGCTTCAACTTCTTCACGGACAACCGGGTTCGCCGCCGCGTCGATCACCTCGCGCAGAATGTCCGCGTTTGTGGCAGCCACGATTTTGTCGCCCACTAACGCCACGTGCTGCCGTATTTTCAAGGCGTGCAGTTGGTAGCTCAGCACGTAGACGGCGTGCTCCCGATAGTCGGGCAGCCGATACGCGTCGAGCGTCGTCGCTAGCCCCAGCAGGTTGCCGCCACGGAGAAAGATCCGCGTCGCCAGTTGCTCCAGGAGTCGGTCCGCCTTGCCCCGATCTTCGACGTCGATCGTGACGTAGACGGGCATTTCCGTCGACCAGATCGCCGCCGCCACGAACGCCTGCTGAATCGCCGTGACGGTGCCCAGAGGAAACCCGAACGGCCTGAGCCGAGTGGGATCGATCTCCAATACCATGTCGTCGTCGCAAAGGTGTACCGTCGCGCGGTCACCAAGCCAGCTCAAATCGGTCAGCGTCGGATCGGCGGCGAGGGTCTCGGGCATGCCGGGCAACTGGCGTAGCCACTCACCGATTTCCCGCCGGCCCAAAACTGCCACCGTTGAGGCGATCGCCGAGGGGGCAATGCGCGCGGTGTCGATTGGCTGGGGGTGCTCGTCGAGGTGGCGCTTCAGGTCCGTGTAGAGGCTGCTATTAGCCAGTGGCAGCACGCAGACCTCCAACTTGATCTGCGGCTCGACGGTGATTCGCACGGCCAGCGGGTCGAATAACTGCTGCCAGAACTCGCGGTAGCGCTCCTTATAGCGCTCGTACTCCTTCTGTTCCGCGGCGGAGACCTGCAACACCGCCAATTCCGCATTGGGTGTCAGGTATTTGAGCCGGTTGTGGAGCGAACAGGTACAGGCGTCGTGCTCGGCATCGAAGGCATAGGCGCCGCCGTGGGGACAGGCCACCTTGCCCAGGTCGACGAACCGGCCTTCGACCAGATCGGCCAGCGAGTTGGGCGAGTGCCCGTACTCCAATCGGTAGAACATCGAGGCGTGGTTGAGCATCACCAGGTTGTTGAAGCACTGCAAGCGGCGCTTTTCTGAAATCTTCACCTCGGGCCCCACATTTCGCTTGATGAACGCCTCGGAGGCGAACAGGTAACCGCCGGAAGGGCTATCCGAGGGAGGCAAGATCGTCGTTACGTACCGGAAATCGTCTGCGTCGTAGAGGTTAGGCACCTTGCCCGAGGCGGCATCGATCACCATCCGCACGGCTCGATGAGAATTCGAATAGATCGTGTATTCGTCGTGGTCGACAACAAACGAGCTCACCTGGCGGTCGTCGGTGTAACGGACGTCGACCTTGTGGCCACGGTAGTTGAATTCTCGCTCGATCAGCGCCGGGTGTCGCTCACGGACTTCGGCCAGCCAACCTTCCGCGGCCCGGCGGAACCGCTCCCGCTGCTGGACGTGGAAGATCAAGGTCACGTCGGTCCCTTCGACGACGAACGGATCGGAGCCGGTGATCGCCAATTCACTGATGACTTCGTCAGCGAAAAGCTTCATGAGCGGGTCGCGCCGCAGGCAGAGTTGGTCCTCCAGCTTTTGTTGCAAGTGGTTGTCGCGGGCGTGGACTGTCAACAGCCGCAGCAGTCCGTCGCCCCAGGAGACGGCGAAATCCGCCAGTTCTCCAGCCGAGCGCAGCGAGCGGAAGTGCAGAAAGTAGCGGTCCTCGGGCACGAGCCTGGCGATTTCGTGCGGTCGCGGCTGGATGCCTTGCTTTTCCTTCTCTTCCAATTGCGCCCTATAGCGAGGCGACTGCAAGCTGGGAGGGCTGAGTTGACTGATATGGATGTTCAAATCACCGTTCCGCTCGGCTCCATCCCTTCCGGCACTGCCCAGCGATTGTCGCTGCAGCGATTCCTGGATGGCCAGCGATCCGGTGAACACCTGGTAGAGGTCGGTTTCCAACTCGCTCGTAGACGCGCGAAATTGTGACAGATCGGGCGGCGTGACGCCGTGCCGATCGCGTGACTGCAAGAGGCAATACTGGAAGAAGCTCTCTTCAGGGTAGTAGCTCAGCAGATCGAGGAAATGGTCGTTCTGGCGGTTCGCCCAGGCGGTGTAGATCTCGGCGGAACTGGTGTCTTCACCGGGAATGTCCACGTTGATTTCGCCGTGGCCAACGTCGACCTGGCGCGAGCCGTCGAGGTTTTCCTTCACGGTCTCGAACGACAGTCGTAGCGTCGTCCGGCCTTCACCTCGCAGGCGGCCGTAAAACTCGGCGTGCTTCTGGTGGAAACGTCCTTCCTTGGGATAGATTAGGTACGCCTTTTCGTCCGCCGCCTCCAGTCGGAGGTATTTGCTGGCCTCGAATTCCTCGGCCAAAAACGGCTGTTCCAGCCGCAAGGCGAAGACCGTCAGGTCTTTTTCTTGGTTCCGATAGACCTCGACCTTGTGGTTGAAGGGAAGCGGCGCCTCTTCCGCCCCCGCGTCACAAGCGCTACTGAGGAGAATAAACGCCGCGATGGCCAAGACCGAGCGCATGAGATGCCTCCCTCCCGAGCGAGTTGTCATTCGACTGTACCCGACGGCTGACTTTCGGGTTTCACGCCGACGTCGCCATGCAACCAATGATATGCGGCTCTGTCGTTGCTCGTGGCGGTCTTTTGTCACTTGATTTTTTCTCATCTGCATTGCCTCCAGGAAGACTGAATTTCCAAAAGTCGCTAATTGTCAGGCGTGAGAATCGGCCCGGCGCAACGACCGGTTTGGTTTTTTCTGCCGAGCCGAGGAGAAACAACGTTCCCTGGATTATCCCGGGTCGGCCCGTATAATCAGGCTTTATGCGGTTCCTGGCATTACGCGCCCATGATACCGGCGTCTCCGGCATCCCGGAGAGGAATGTCGAAATGGTCCTGAGCTCTCGGTGGTTCGTCCTTGCGCTGGTTTTCGGGACCGCCTGTCCCGTTGCCGTTCGATGCGATGACCAGCCAGCCCAACCCGCCAGCGGTTGCGCCGCCGCGGTGGACAGCGATTTCGAGGACCAGGTCTGGACAAAGCTTGCCGCACAAAAGTGCCTGACATGCCACCGCAAAGGCGGGGCCGCCGAACGGAGCAGGTTCGTTCTGATCGACCTCCAACGCAGCGAGGGCGTCACTCGCGGCGAGGCCATGCGACTCAACCGCGCCGCTTTTGCCCGGATGGCGGCGGAAAAAGAGAACGATCAGCCGCGCATGCTCCTCAAGGCGGTGGGCGAGCTCGACCACGGCGGCTCCGATGTGCTCACGCCCGACTCGGCCGAATATCATATCCTCGCCGACTTCGTCCGCCGCTATGGCAGCGCCGGAACGTCAATCACTCCCGCCGACGAGGCGGACACCAGCGCCACGACGTTTTTCGAAGGCGTCGTCATGCTCGACGACCGCAAGCTCTTGCGTCGCGTCGCCTTCTCGCTGGTGGGACGCCTCCCCAGCGACGCCGAACGGGCGGCGATCGCCAAGGACGGCATGAGAGCGATGCTCGGCATCCTCGACGCCATGATGAAAGAGGACGGCTTCTACGACCGGCTCCGCGAGGGGTTCAACGACATCTTTCTGACGCTCGGCGTCGACGGGAACGCCGACCAGACGTGCCTTTCCTACGAACACTTCGAGAAGACTCGCCACTGGTACCAGAACTACGACCTGAGCCACATCGAAGACAAGGACGAGCGGCAGCGGACGGAGTGGAAGATCGCCGCCGAGTACCGCCAAGCGCTTCTCGGTGAGCCGATGAAGCTGATCGAACACATCGTCCGCAACGACAAGCCGTTCACCGAGATCGTCACGGCCGACTACATCATGGTCTCACCGTATACGGCCCGCGGCTACGGAGTTTTCGATGAGGTGAAGGCTGAGTTCGAAAACCCGGATGACCACTTTGAGTACGTGCCCGTGCGACTGAAGGCCCTCGCCGGCCGCAGTCGCGAGGAAGACCAGGAGTCGGCGACCGGCTTCTACCCGCACGCGGGACTCTTGAGCACGTTTCAGTACCTGACTCGCTACCCGACGACCGAGACGAACCGCAACCGGCTCCGCGCCCGAATGTTCTATCAGCACTTTCTCGGGGTCGACGTACTCGAGCTGGCCGCGCGCGTCTCCGACGCCGCGGCGGTCACGGCGAAGTACACCGTTCCGACGATGCAGGCGGCCGAGTGCGTGGTCTGCCACAAGACCCTCGACCCAGTCGCGGGCATGTTTCAGGACTACTGGCGGTTCGCCGACCAGGGCGTCTATGGCAAACGGAAGGACGGGTGGTTCAGCGACATGTTCGCCCCGGGCTTCGAGGGCGAAGACCTGCCGGCCGACGCGCGCTGGCGTTCGCTGCAGTGGCTCGGCGAGCGCACGGCGAACGACCCGCGCTTCGCCGTCGCCATGACCGAACACGTCTATTACATCCTCACAGGCCGCAAGACGCTTTTGGCCCCCAAGGATTTCGAAGACCCGCTCTACCGCGCCAGGCGGCGGGCTTACCTGCAACAGCGCCGCCAGACCGAGGCGATCGCCACCCGCTTCGCCGCGTCGGGGTTCAATCTCAAGGAGGTGTTCAAGGACTGGATCGCTTCCGACTTTTACCGGGCCGACACCCTTGCGACCGAGGTCGACGATCCGTGCCGCATGGCGGAATTGAACGACATCGGCCTGGTGCGAATGCTCTCCCCCGAGCAAGTTGAGCGCAAGGTCGGCGCGGTTTTCGGGGAAAGGTGGGGCCGATTGACCGATCAACTGGCCACGCTCTACGGCGGTATCGACTCGAAGGAAGTCACCGATCGGGCAACGGACCCGAGCGGGGCGATGGGCGCGATCCAGCGGACGATGTCGAATGACGTCGCGTGTAAACACGTCGCGCGCGACTTTGCCCGCCCGTCCGCCGATCGAAGGCTATTCTCTGGAATCGAGCCGAGCGTCGTGCCCGGCGCCTCGGTCGAAGGCGACCAGGCGATTCGCCGTGCGATCGTCCATCTGCACGAGACGATCCTCGGCCGGTTCGACGCCGTCGACTCCGCCGAGGTCGAACGTACCTTCAGGCTCTTCGCGGGAATCGTCGACGACGCAAAGAAGCACGAGGGTCTCGACGGCCGGGAGAACTACTTCTGCCGCGCGCGCGACCGCGACGCCCCAGAACCGGAGTCGGGTGACCCGCACTACACGATCCGGGCATGGCGCGGCGTGGTTACGTACCTGTTGCGACGCCCCGAATTCCTCTACGAGTGAGCCGAGCATGCGCCGCGATTTCCTCAAGTACTGCTCCCTGGCGGGCCTGCGGCTCGTTTTCCCTTACCATCCAACCGCCGCACGCGCCGACGAGGTGCGAGACGAGCCGTACGCCGGTCCCTATTACGTCGTCTTCAACGCCTCCGGAGGGTGGGACACGACGTACCTCATGGACCCCAAGGGGGTGAACGAAATCAACCGCCTCTACAAGCAGGGCGACATCCTCACGCACGGGGCACACGCCTACGCCCCGATCAAGCAGCATGCGCAGGGCGGGATGTGCAACGAGGAATTCTACTCCGAGTTCGGCGACGAGTTGCTGACCCTCAACGGGTTGGATTATTCGGTCAACAACCACTCGCCCGGCGCCCGGTACATGGCCACCGGCAAGCTCGACAGCCTCGCCTATCCGACGTTCGCCGCGCTCGTCGCGGCGTGCCGCGGCCCGGAGTGCCCGCTCGCGTTCCTGACGTTCGGCAATTACTCGGCGACCGGTAACCTCGTTGCCATGTCGCGCGTGCCTTACCTGCCGTCGCTGCGGAAGATTGCCAACGCCGACGCGGTCGAGGGAAACGACGCGGCCCCGTATCATGACTCCTTCGCGCTGGATCGCATCGAGCAAGCGCTCGGGGAAGGGCACGAGGCAACCAAGGCGCAACCAGGGCTGCCGCGAGCCGAGCGCGGCGCGAACATGCTTTACGCGGCCCAGGCGAGCTCGAAGGCGCTGAGGCGAGTGACGCAGCACATTCCGAAAGACATCCCCAAAGAGCGGCTTTCGCAGCAGGCCGAGATCGCGCTGGCCACGTTCAAGGGGGGAGTCTGCGTCTCCGCGAACCTGGACATCGGGCAATTCGACAGCCACGCAAACAACGACCCCGACCAGATGAGGCTGATCCCCGAATTCCTCGCCGGCATCGCCTACCTGTTGCGCCGCTCAGGCGAGCTGAAGATCCGCGATCAGCTCGTCGTCGTCGTTCAAAGCGAGATGGGGCGAACGCCGACCTACAACCCCGGCAACGGCAAGGACCACTGGTCGATCGGCTCGGCCATGTTCCTCGGCCGCGGCATCAAGGGAAACCGCGTGATCGGCGCGACCGACGAGAAACAATTTGCCGTGCCCCTCGATCCACAGACGCTCAAGCTCGACAAGGAGCAAGGGATTCGCGTGCGCCCCGAACATGTCCACGAGTCGCTCCGCGAGCTGGCCGGCATTGCCGACCACCCATTAAGTAAGAAGTTCCCCTTCGGTCTGGAGGACAAGGAAAAGCTCCGCGGGCTTTGGGGATAACCTGAATCGACAGCCCTTGGACCGACATGTGGGGGCTGCCATCGCGGCATGTAGGAGCCGGCATCAGTAGTCCGAGATTGAGCCATCGGGCAGGCGGCCCCGCGTCGGCCACTCAGGCGGCGATGGTTTTTTTGCAAGCTGGGTCAACTCGGCTTCGTCGATTTCGCAGCCAATGCCCGCTCCCTGGGGCAACGAAGCGTACCCGTCCGCGTCGATCGACCAGTTCTTCTTGACCAGACCCGGCGGCGAGATGCTGGGGTAGTATTCGTGGATCAAGAAGAACGGCACCGCCGCGCTGACGTGCAAGCTGGCGGTGGCGCCAAGATCGGTCGTCACGCAGTGCGGAGTGAGCGGCACGTGATAGGCCTCGCCCAAGGTCGCGATCTTGCGCATCTGCGAGATCCCGCCGGTGTGCGCACAGTCAACCTGCAAGATGTCGGCCACACCTTCGTGCAGGTAGGGGATGTCGTCCCAAATGGTGCGCGCCTGTTCGCCGACGGCCAGCGGAATCGAGATCTGCTGCTTCAGCCGCTTGAAGACCTCGATGTTGCCCGGCACGGCGGGCTCTTCAATGTACAGCACGTCGTAAGGCTTGATCGCCGCGGCCAATTGCATCAGGAACGGCGGCGGCAACGCGCAGTGGGCGTCGAACATGACGCTGCCGTCGGGACCGACCTGTTTGCGGGCGTTTTCGATTTGTTTGACCAGACCCTCGATTTGTTGCGGCGAGCCCGAGAAGGGCATCGGCCCGGCGCCGACCTTGGTCGCTTTGGCCGTCGGGTACATCAGCACCTTGTCGCGCGTCGGTCCCCCGAGCAGGCGGTAGACCGGCGCGCCCCACAGCTTTCCGGTGATGTCCCACAGCGCCATGTCGATGCCGGCGAGCGTGTGGGTCATGAAGGGTCCGCCTCGCATGTCGCGGTGTGACCGATAGATCTTCTGCCAGAGGTGCTCGATCCGTGTCGGGTTTTCGCCGTCGAGCAGCTCGAACAACGACCTCGCGAGTGTCGCGGCGGTTTGCGTTTCAAGCTGGTCGATCTCACCCCAGCCGGTTACGCCAAGATTGGTTTCAAGCTTGAGGAACACCTTGCGGGCAACCGGGGTGGCCGTGAGTTTCGTCAATTTGATCGACGACGTGCGATCGGCGACGTTGGCGGCCGGGTTCTTCTGGTCGTCGACGGCAACGACGTCGTTGAACTCACCCCGCAAGGCATTGGCAGTGAAGCAGCCGGCAGCCAGTGCTCCAATTGAAGTCAACAATTCACGTCGGTTCGCCATGCGCGTCTCCTGAGGTTGGCCCCCTGCCCGGCCGTGGCTGAAGTGTTTGGTGCTCGTCGGTACGGGCATGGGCGCATTGTAACCGGCTCGAAATGGGCATGCACGTCCACGCCGAGCCTTCTGTGCTCAGCGAGGGATAGTGGCCATGCCAGCGCTTCATTGAATAGCCCACCAACCCACCGCCGTCGCCGAGCCCGATCGTGGCTGGCTGTTCGTTCGGCCTCCAGGCTCCGCGGTGAACCAAGCTGCGCTTGGCCTGGCACAAGCGTGGCCGCTCGCGACCTGGATGAGGTACCGATAATGGTTTGTAGCCGGAACGACTTCGGTCATTCCGACTGCGAGAGCAGGTCAACGCGGGTTTGCGCGGGGTCGGAGAGGTACAGCACTTCCCAGGGGTATTGTTCGAACCACCGCCGGAAGCTTCCCGGCGGATGGCCCAGCGATGCGAGGTACTGCCAAGGAGATGATTTGACATTTTCCTTGGCGTCCAGGACGCGGATCAGAAGTATCTTCCGACCGTCGTGCCGCGCCTCGCCGATTCGCTGCTCCAACTCCGTGAACAGCTCCTCCGGATGGTGCTCGTGGCGAACCGCCAGTTCGGAAAGCGTAAGGAACTCCGGTGGCGTGGCAGAGGGCAAATAAAATGCGTACCAGGCTAGCCAGTCGTCGCCCGGCGAGATCACCAGCGTGCGGTTAGTCACGAGGGGCGCCAATGCCTGGAGCCGCTCCTCGGTCAAGTGGTCGGTCGCCGACGGCCAGATGGCCTGTCCGAAATTGACGGCCCCGACGATCGTGACGGCCACGACGACAATGGCCTTCTTTCGGCCGGGCCATATGGAACTGTGCGAGGCTATGAGCAAACAGAACCAAGGCGTAAGGAACACCCAACGTTCGGAGTCGCTACCAAAGTAATAAATCCCGAGCAATGCCTGGAGCAACGCGAACCCCAGCAGGCTACTAAGCACGTCTCGCGTCGCCGGTGTCAAACGACCCGGGCCGCGGCGGACCTGCCACAAAAACCAAGCACCGGCCAGCAACAGACACGCGCCCTTCAGCGCGATCAACCATCGTGGCGCCGCCCAGAAGAATTCAAGGAAAAGGAAGTTCCGGGCGATGCCATACAGGGCGCGCAGCAGAGACCCCGTGCCGAACGCCACGCGATATCCATGGTCGGAGGAACCAAGCCAGGCCACAACCTCCCCAAACGACCGCAGCCGCAAGACCCCAAAACCGATTGCGGCGACGGGAATGACGAAACACGCCAGCGTGACGCCGAGGTACGCGCCGACGTGCCGCGTTGCGCGCTTGTAGTCGAACCGGTTCGCCAGCACGATCAAGACGACGCTGGCCGCGACAAGCGTGATTGTCGCCAAGTGGAACAGTGCTCCCAGGCTGTTCAAAAGGCCCATCGCCGCCGCCTTGGCGAGCGTGGCGCGCTGGGAGTAGCTCGCCATGGCATGCATGCTTGCTGCCACGCAAAGCAAGGTGATAGCGTAGGTTTCGATGTCGATGGCCTGGCTCCACACGCCATAGGAACAGGCGACGCCGGATGCCGACAGCACCTGGCCATGGATGCTCAGTCCCATCTGCTTCGCGGTCCGTGCCACCAGGCACACGGAACCAGCGGCAGAGACCTGGCTGACCAACCGCATCCACCAGACGGCGGACACGTGCGGCAAGAGAGCGTCGCCCCCTTTAACGAGCAGCGTTTGCAGCGGGCAGTAGAGTAAGTGACCGGGCAGGAACTTGGGAGCCCAGGCGCGATCGTGGACGAGCTTCCAATATTTCAAGCCGTCGCTGTTGAGAGTTGCCGCCGGAAGCGCCAGGTAAACGGCCAGCGGCACGGCAAATGCCAAGAACGGCAGCGCACGGCGGAATTGACCCTCCTGTGTCTCGATTGGAGTGCTGGAAAACAGGTTCATCGGTCATTTCCGCCCGAGCGGACCACGGTCGCTGACGAGTTCCGGCCGCGTCTGAACTTAGCCAGGTTGGCTGCGAACGGCAAGCTCAGGAGTTGCCCTCGCCGGCGGAGCCCGCCGAGGAGAATCGGAAAAGGTGGACCGTCATGTCGCTGGCCGCCTTCGATATCGGTCCGGGGAGATGATCAGTTCGCCGCGATGAGGTCGACGGCGTCGAGGCCGAAGGAAAAGCCCTTTGCCACGGCGTCCTTGGAGACAGCCGTCATCCTCAAGCGGTGCCGGCCGGGGGCTAGCTCGTGCGTCCCCAATTCCAGCGAACCCGCCGGAGATACTCGTCCGCAATACAGGTCGAACTCGCGCGGCAGGCGCCTGTTGTCAAGCGCCGCGCGGACGATGCCGAAGTCGGGCGCGGCGGTGGCGAGCACCCGGACACGGTAACGACCGGGCTTTTTGACGACGAAGTCCAGCTCCACGAAGCCCCCTTTGCGGGCGTGGCAGAAGAGCTGTTCGCCATGGCTCCACATCAGCCCTCCAAAATCGTTCATCTTTTGAGGAGCGGCCTCGCACTTTGCGGCGGCCAACACGGTCATCGTTTCAGCCTCGTAACGCACGGTCGGGAATTCGGATCCCTCCGGGCCGAGCCGAAGGCCAATGGCATCGTTGGCATACGTCCGGGCGTACGCGTACGACATGCTTCCGTAGCCTTGGTCTCCCCAATCGGCGCCCGAACTGTTGCGGAACCGCAGCAGTCCGCCCCCGGGTTGCCCTCGATCGTCCTCGTAGCCGACGAAGACGATGCTGTGTCCGTCGAAAACCTGATTGGCCGGCGGGACGGCGAGCAGTTGGTCCCCCTGCAGTTCATTCGGCCAGCGAAGCCCGCACGCGACAGGATGGCCACTCGCCAGGGCGCGCTTGATCTCCAGCAATTCGTGCTCGCTGAGCAATCGGTCAACGGACCAACGCTTGATCCATTCGATCCGCCACCGTTCGCGGAGTTTCCGGGCGTCGGCCACCGCCTGCGGCGAGGGGGGCTGATGGCGATGGCGCTTTTCCTTGTACGGCATGAGTTCGGCCGCGCAAATTCCGTGAACGTTCAGCCCCTGCACGGCCTCGTAAAACATCGCCTGATCGCCTTTCTTTCCCGTGGCCTTGTCGGAGGCCCAGATCAGGAACTCTTCCGAGAGCCGGCCGTGGGGCGCCGCGGCGTGCCGAGCGCATTCGAACTCCGTAACTCCGGTGATGGCGAAGAGCGAACAATCATCCCGGTTCCCTTGGGCCAGGGGGATCAGGCCCTGTTTCTGGAAATCGGGGATCAGGTTTACCGCCTTGGGCAACGCGTCCGCCTCCGCGGCCCCGCCGACTGAGGCCATCGCGACAACCGCGATCCAGCCGAGCCCTTCCCTCAGGAACCGACGGACTCGCCGCCGCCGGGTCGCGTGGCGCATGCGAATTACCTCCTCGTACGAGTCAGAACTGAAGGATCAAAACAAACTCGGGGGGTTTGCTCTTTTGAGCACGGAGTACGTTGAGCGTACCCGGCGAGCAGCCTCTGTCAATCTTTTGGCTGGCAGACTCGTCGCCCCGGATCAAACCGGGGCTTTTTCATTCGCCCGATCGGGCTACAATGGCGGGATGGCCAAGAAGCGAACTCACTGGCTTTGGATTTGGCTTTCGGAAGACAAATGTATCCACGGCGAAGTCGTAGGAATGATTTGTCGCGCGGTTCTTTGGTTGTTCCATTGGCATTAGCCCTCCGCGCCACCCCGCCCTTCCTCCCAACAAGGCAGCGCCGGTAAAATGGCGCGATGGACGAGAACCCCGATAAATCGCCACAGCCCAAGGCGAATGCGTCGGGTTTTCAGCGTCGCAGGCAAAATCCCGTCAAGCGAGTCATCGCCATATACTTGGCCGCTTGGCTGGAGGCGGCGGTCATTTCGTTGTGCGCGGTTTTCTGGACATAGATGATACGTGCCAATAACTCGATGACAAGAACGAAATGGTTGTAGACCAACGTGATGACTTTCCTAGCCGCGAAAGATGATCGACATCCGCAAGTTGACCGCCGTCGATATCGCCCTGCATGGGCCAACGTTCATCATGATTGAATTTGTCGTGGGCGAGATCCTCCTCGTGCTGCTTGCAATCCTGGGGTTCTCTCGCGGGGGTACCCCGATCTGGTCTTGGTATCTTGTATGTCTGGCGGTCAATTACTTGCCGCTGTTGACGTACGCCGTCGTGATCGTTCGCAAGAGGAGCGCCCACGACGAAGCTGCCGCCGAGTTGGTTGACCGATCAAACCTTCGGCGTTACGGGATCCAGCAACTCTGGTTGCTGGTCCCGTTGGTCGTACCTCTCGTGGCACTCTGGCAGGAGACCAGTAGGCGGCGGACGTGAATCGGCGGCGGAGCGAGGCTGGGCTGCGCTCCCGCTGTGCTGCAGCGCCACTCGGCGGTGCTTGGCCCGCGCCAAAATCGGCGGCTGGACGGCCAGCATCCGCAGCCGGGCGAAAGGCGGATTGGAAGGAAATAACACCGGCGCCGCCAGCGCCGGCGACCAGGCATCGGCCCCACCGCAGCGATGGAACTCGAGCCCAGTTGGTCACAGACCGCCGGCGCTGGCGGCACCGGCGATCCGGTGACGACGCCTCCGCCATAGGCGGTCGAACACGACCGGATTTTCGTCAAAATGGCGGTCGGTGGCAAGCGGAGAATCGAACGGGACGGAAGGCGACTTCACAAACGAAGTGAGAATCGACCCCGCAATGCCAAGGTCGCCGCCGAATGGGTCCTTGATTTCCGCCCCTGGCGATACTGGGGCGGAGCACCGCGTACACGAATTACGGGACAGAGTGCAATGCGCGTGGGCAGTCACTGCACATTTCCTTCGCAGTGCGAAGAACCCGCCCTGACCCAAGATACGCCAGGATGCAATTCTTTCGTGTTTGATCTTTGGCCCACCAGGCCGAGCACGTAGGCCGCAAGATTTGCAATAAAAGGGGGCTCGCGCTGTCTCTATCACCTTGCCACAGCTTCGCCCCGTCCAGGCGTTCGAGCCTGCCTCAAGCGCTTGCACTGCGTGATGTGGCACGCCGTTTGCCGTGACATGTGTCGTTGGTGATCCCCGTTGTGTTACCGGCGCGACGGCGACGGCATACCCAGGGAGTGGCGGCCCATGACGACGCCGCACGCGCCATGAAACGTATCGGTGTCCTGACGGCCGGCGGCGACACGCCCGCACTTAACGCGACGATCTACGGCGCGGTGCTGCGCGCCAGCCAAAGGCGCGTCGAAGCCATCGGCCTGATCAAGGGATTCAGCAGCCTATTCAACCCGCGCGTGCCTCACGTGCGATTGAACCCGCTGTTCATGCCGATTCCCGAGTTGGACATGACTCGCGGGGGAACGATCATCGGCGCCTCGCGTGACTATGTCGACGGCGCGGACAAGCCCGGTATTGCTGAAATTGCCGATCGCCTGCATCGCTTGCAAATCGACGGCTTGATATGCATCGGCGGCGATGGCACGCTCAGTGGAATGCAATCCCTTTCCGAGTACCTGCCCACCGTCCTGGCGCCAAAGACGATCGACAACGACCTGGGGTTGAACTACCGCCACGAACCCGACGAATGGGTCCGTGTGCCGGGGCCCGAGTCGAACGGGTACCGTTATGTACGCGGCCCGGTGCAAGGAAAATTCGACCTGGCGCAGATGATCAACTATGCCACCCCTGGTTTCGCGACGGCTGTCTTCGTTTCGGCCTGGGGCGTGCAACGCATCCGTACCACGGCCGAGAGCCACCGTCGGATCGCGATCATCGAAGTCATGGGCCGGCACTCCGGATACCTGGCACTGGGCTCAGCGTTCGGCCAACCCGACATCGTACTTATCCCCGAGGCGCCTCTCAATGCCGATCGCGTCGTCCAACGTGTCCTGGAAACATACGACCTTCAAAAAAACGTGGTCATCGTCTGCGGCGAGGGGATCGTCGACGAGCACGGTCGCGACCTCGGATCGGAGAGCACTTCTACCGATCCCGCGGGCAATAAGGTGCTCACCGGAGCGGCCGAGGCGGTGCGGCAACTGCTGATCGAACGCCTGGGGGACATTTACTTCACCAGTAAGCGGCGAAACGAATCGGCGCAAGCGGCCATTTTTACCCGCAAAGTGGGCCATACGCAGCGCGGCGGGCGGCCGATCCTGTTCGACCGCTTCCATGGAGCGCAGCTTGGCGGACACGCGGTCGATTTGCTTCTGGAGGGGTACGCCAACGGCGTTGCCATCCTGCAATGGAACCGTGAGCGAGGCTTCCACATCGATGGCGCCAACGCCGGCGATTTTCGCGATCGGTACGGAGTGGTTCACGCGCGGCAGGTGCATCCCGCGTTCTACGACCGCGAGGCGTTGCAACTTTCGCAGACCGGCATTGATTACCTGCTGCCGATCTTCAGCGACGCCATCGGTCTGGACGACATGGAGGACGTGCGGCGGACCCTGTTTCATTCGGGCAACCTCACGCAGCGTTATCACTCCGTAAACCTTGACATCAACAAACGGATCTGTTTCTTGGACTGAGGCATGAGGAGCTGCTCGACGAGATGCCGGTGCTCCGGCGATCGATCCAAAGGCGCAATCCCTATGTCGACCCGTTGAGCATCATTCAGCTTGTTCTGCTGGCGCGCCTCCGCCGAGGCGACGAGCCGCGCGAGGAGCTGCTGACCGCCGTATTGGAAAGCATCAACGGCATCGCCTCGGGACTGAAAAACACCGGTTGATCTGCGAGCATCGCCCAGGCGGCGGACGTGAATCGACAGTGGGGCGAGGCCGGGTTGCGCTCGTGCCGTGCTCCGGCGCCACTCGGAGGTGCTTGGCCCGAGCCAAAATCGGCGCCAAAATCGACCGAGCCAAAATCGGCGGCACTTGCCTCTTGCCCGCCCGTGAGTCAAGCTGGCGGGCATGAGTCAGCCAACTTGAACCATGAGGTGCCGTGTGCAGGCGACGTTGCTGGTGCTCGTGATGTGGCCCTTGACGGCCAATGACGATTCGCTGTCTCCGTGGAGTGCCAATCGTCACGCTTCCGACGTTCCGATGCGCGACGTTCGGGAAATTGCCGACCACCAGGCAACGTATGTCGTGGCACAAGGGGGCACGATGGACGGACGGAATTGCCGTTCACCGCAGGGAGTCTGGGAGCCCTTCCGGCAAACCTGGGAATCAAACCGTTCGGTCCGCATCGAAAACGTGGGGACCTCCGACCTGGTCAATCCCTGGCTGTCCAACGGTCGCAACGATTTCCGCAGCCTCAAAGAGATCGTGGCCCGCGTCGTCAAACCGGGGATGACCGACAAGGAAAAGGCGATCGCCCTCTGGTGGCAGGAAATCCAGCACCGTTTTCACTTCGAGGGAGACAATGCCGAGCTTTCGAGCCCTGTCAAGGTGTTCAACGTCTACGGCCACAACACGTGCGGCAATGACTCGATCTGCCTGGCAGGCCAATGGAAAGTGGCGGGGCTCAAGGTCGCCCCCGCTCGCGTCGTCGGGCATTGCGTGACGCAGGTGTTCTTCGACGGCGGCTGGCACCTCTTCGACGGCGACATGCACTCGATCTATCTGTTGCGCGACAACGAGACGATCGCCGGCGAGCAGGAGCTCGTACGGGACCACGATCTCGTGAAGCGCACCCATACCCAGGGAATTCTGCAACCCGATCGGCGCGCAGGGGATGAGTGGGAGTCTTCCATTTACGTCTTCGAAGGGGAAGTCGCTGGCGACCGAAATGCGGACGGCACCACCGCCATGGACATGACGCTGCGGCCGGGCGAAGCACTCGTCTGGCGCTGGGGACACGTACAGCCGGTCAAGTACCACGGTGCCGGGCAGCCCCAGTTTCCCGACCGAATTTGCAACGGGCTGTGGGAGTACCGCCCCGACTTCACGAAGGCGCTGTGGCGTCGGGGAGCGGCCACCGTCGAAGGAATCAAGTCGGGAGACGACGGCCTTTCCGTTGAGGAGGGCAAGACCGGAACGATCACCTGGACGATGAGCAGCCCTTACGTGTTCGTCGGAGGGAAACTTGAGGTCGAGGGAAACGGCGCGAGATTCGCGATCTCGTGGGACGGCAAGTCGTGGGACGAAACCGACGGCGACCTCACCAGCGCGTTCCCGTCGCAGGGAATCGCTCGTTATGCCTATCACTTGAGGTGCGAGCTTACGGGCGACGCTCGCCTCCGGCGGCTGGCAATCATCAACGACGTGCAGATGGCTCCGCTCACGCTTCCCGGAATGGAGGTTGGCCGGAACACGTTCGTCTACATCGATCATTCGTCGGCGGAAGGCAAGGCGCGGATCACGCATGAGTGGGTCGAGCGCTCCGCCTCCAGCCCCCCCGCGGCTCCGCCGGAAGCTGTTTTCCCCTTGGACGCGGGCGAAGCCGATGGGACCGATGTCGTATTTCAGTGGAAGCCTTCCGCCGATCCCGACGGTGACACGATCGCCGACTATCACTTCGAACTCTCGTCGCACGGCGACATGCGGTACCCGCTTTCCATGAGTTTCGCGAAACTCATCTCTCGCACGGCCGATGCCGGGCAGCCCCGATTCACATTGACCGCGCCGGGAGAGTTGAATCCCGACCAAGAGTATTTCTGGCGCGTCCGTGCCCAGGATAGCCAGGGAGTCTGGGGCCCCTGGAGCAAGACCTGGAGTTTTACGCCGCGCGGGCCCGCGGTGCCGTTGGATGTGAAGGTCAAATTCGACAAGACGCTGGGAGTCCTCCGCTGGACGCCGAATCCAAAGGGCGGAAGGCCGGTGGCGTACCGCGTCTACGCCAGCGACGAAAAGGGCTTTTCGATCAGCGACGCGCCCTACAAGGTTTCTACTGGGATCTCCAGCGAGCTTCCTGTCGAGTTCCCCGCCAACTTCCTGGCGGAAGTCCGCGGTACGGAACTGCCCGTGGTGGGCGCGGACGTGGCGCTGGAAGGGGCGAACAAGGCTTTCTACCGTGTGGTTGCGGTGGACACGGCGCGAAAGCGAAGCGGTCCTTCCGACTACGCCGCCGGCCCCCGCCCGCTCATCTTCAGCAAGCCGCCGGCCAGTGCCACGAAAGGGGAAGAATTCCATCATGTCGTCTCCGCCATCCGCTCGTTGGGCGATTTGAGGATGCGGATGGTCGAAGGCAAAGAGACCACAAGTTTCTGGGATGTCGAGAAGCCCCGCTTCAGCCTTCAACGCGGACCCGCGTGGCTCACGATCGACAACGATTCCGGGCGGCTTTCGGGAACCCCCGATACCGCGGGAAAGTCGGAAGTGGTTGTTGCCGTGACGCTGCGACGGGACCTGCGCCGTCTGGACGGCGAGGCCCTGAAGTGGGGCGTTGAGAAAATCGTTTCCTCAGGCACCGAAACGGTTGGTAATTCGACGCAGAGCTTCGTCATCGATGTGCGGCCGTAAGTGCCGTCGTTCTAATCCGCGGCGAATCGTTTTGATGACAGAGTCGCACAACTTGGATGGGCCACCGAATGAGCACGAGATATCACAACTGCCGATCAGCAAGATGGTTACGCATTAACAGCAGGCGCT
>DATLQY010001032.1:0-4063 GCA_035534975.1 Pirellulales bacterium | reverse complement strand
ATCGTGTTGCGTCCCAGCACACGGCCTCCGCGAGTTCGGTCGCAGGTCACGCAGACGTTCAGCGCCGATTCGAGCAGCCCTTCGAGCTTGAGCGAATCGTAAAGTTCGCGGCGCTGGCCGGTGTAGTGTTCGGCGGCCGTGGCGTTCTCTCGGTCGAAAACGGCCTTCACTTGGCGGCGCGTTTCCAGGTCGCGAACCAGGATGAAGTTCCAGGGCTGCATGAAGCCCACCGAACCCGCATGGTGCGCCGCGTCGAGAATCCTCGCCAGCACCGCGTCGGGCACCGCGTCCGGCCGGAATTGCCGAACGTCACGTCGGCTGTAGATGGCTTCGTATACGTCCATACTGTTCCACGAGCGGGTCGCTGTGAGTATCTTTTGCGCCGGTTCATCGCGATTGCAAGTGGAGCGCCAATTTGGCCACGACGAGCTGGTTGAGGCTCACGCCTTCGGCCTGCGGCTGGCACTACGTGCCTATTGGAATCTTCAATCATCCCAGATTTTCTTATCCGGCGAGCAAAAACCGGTAACGCAGTCTAACGCATCCAGGATTCGATCTTCCGCGCCCTCGCTGGTGACCTCGGTCCGTAACGACTCAAGCGCGATTCGTACTTCGTCGGCCGAGAGACCCTGTTCCTTCAACCAGCGGAGCTTGCTCCATACCGCGTCGAATGCCGTATCGACATCGAGCACGTCCGCAAGTTGGCTTTTTATGTTCACGTTCATTTTTTCTTCCAGGCCGGACCTGTTCGCCTGAGTGCCTCTTGCTTATTCCTCCACATTCTTCCTTCACGGCGCCACCTGGACTCATTCTACGACCAATCTTCCGCTTTGCAAGATTTCAAGCGTGCCCTTGGCCATTCGGAATTCTCACGAATTCCGCTACATCCTCGGCTGGCGGTAGATCCTTGTCAGCCACTCGCGTTCACGCCTGGTGGTACACGTGTTCCCGCACTACCTGGCCGCCTTTGAGGTGCTCGTCGAGGATGCGATCGAGCACTTCGCCCGTCACGCGCTCGTACCAGGTGCCGTCGGGATGGACGACCACGATCGGCCCACCCTGGCAGATCGCGAAACAACTGCATCGCGTGCGCTTCACGCGCATTTCGTCTGCGTCGAGCCCGCGCGCTTTGAGCTTCTCGCCCAGCGTGCTGAACAGCGCTTCCGATTCACCGTCCAAAGTACAGCGTGGACCGGTGCAGACCAACAGGTGCCACTTGTAGGGCTTCATGATATTTTCGGTTCTCCCGCGAGACGGATCAGTGCGTTGATGATCGACACGGCCACCGGCGTGCCCCCTTTGCGGCCCAGCGCGGTGATGAACGGTAGCGAGCTGGCCGCCAACTCGTCCTTCGACTCGACGGCCGAAACGAATCCGACGGGCACGCCCACGACGAGCGCGGGCCGCGCTTGCTCCGCCAGTCGAACCAGCTCCAAAAGGGCCGTCGGGGCGTTGCCGATGGCGTAAATCGCCCCGGGCGAGCGCTCGGCGGCCTTGCGCATCGACATGATGGCGCGGGTCAGCCCCGCCGTCCGGGCGGCCGCGACCACGTCGTCGTCGCTGATGAAGCAGTAAACTTCGCCGCCGAATTTCGCGAGTCCGGGCTTGTTGATCCCCGCCTGCACCATCTGCACGTCGGCCACCAGGCTGCGTCCCGCGCGGATGGCCTCGATGCCTGAACGGATCGCGCCCGGCGCAAAGCGGATGCTGCGGGCAAACTCGAAATCGGCCGTGGCGTGGATCGCGCGCTGCACGACGGCGAACTCCTCCGGCGAAAAGGAATGGGGCCCCATTTCGTTTTCGATGATCCGAAATGATTCGGCTTCGATCGCCTCCGGATTCAAGATGCGGGGCATGGTTTCTCCTTTGACGCCGTCGCCGTTGGCTCCAGGTTAAACGACAGCATGGTTTCTCCCTTTACGCCTTGCTCGGCGCGGGAAACATCTCGTGGACGAAGTCGTGCATTTCATCGAGGTCGAGGTAGAAACGGGTCAAGCGTTCCAGCTCGTTGCGCAGGTCGAGCTCGACCTTCTTGGTCAGGATCACGAGCGAGCGCAAGTAAGGAAGCTGTGGGTCGTTGGCAGGGGTCCCCGCCACGCGCTCTTCCAACTGCGAGAGCGATGCCTCGAACAACCGCTTCAGACGCGTGAGGTCGCGCGCGTCGGAGAGCAGCCGGACCTCGCCCGAAGGCGGGTCGCCCTGGTTCAGCTCGGCGAGCTCGTGCTGCCGCTCGGCCTCGTCTTCGATCCCCAGAATCTGCATCAGTCCCAGCCGCAGCGCGGCGATTTCGTGGCAGGCCATCCTCGCTTCTCCTCATTGCATGATGTTGTCGACCAGCCTGGCAACCAACTTGTCGGCCAGCAGATGTTCGTTTACCAAATCGGCCGCGTCGTCCTCTTGGACGCCGCGGTACCAAATACCGTCGGGATAGACGGCCACGGTCGGTCCTTCGCCGCAGCGCCCCATGCAGCTCGTGATCGTCACGCGAATGTCGCGCTCGCGCCCGGCATCCTTGATCAACCGCCGCAGGGCCTCGACCAGGCGCACGCTGCCGCGTCCGGCGCAATCCACGTTGCCGCACACCAGAACGTGCTTGCTCAGCGGACGGTGGGCGTGTACGTGCGGGGCCGCCTGCGAATGCGTGAAGCTGTGCCGCAGGCTCCAGAGCATGGCCCTCAGCCCCCCGACGTTCTCAGCTCTGCCCGGCAGCGCCACGCGGTACTGGCAATTGTCGCACGGCAAAGGAGCCTGGCCACCGATGGCCTCCTCGACGCGCTCGTCAAGCACCTGCAGCAGCCGTTCGTGTGCTCCCAGGTGCCCCGCCAGCACCGTCTTGATCCAGGGGTACCGGGCGCGAAACTCAGCGACTTGCTCTTCAAGCCGCGTCACCAGCTTGCCGCCGAAGAGCATGTACGGCACGACCAGCAACCGCTCCGGCCGCGACCTGGCCGCAAGCTCGAGTGTTTCCTCGAATCGAGGCCGGGTGATGCCGACAAAGCAAGGCAACACCGAGCGGAACTGGCGCGCTTCGGCGAACATTCGCGCCAGTTTGCAGAAATCGCCATTGGCGTCCGCGTCGCTCGCTCCCCGGCCGACGATGACCACCGTCGTCCGCTGGGCCTCCTCGGGCTCCAACGGCAGTGCCGCCCCCGCCCGTTCCAGAGCCAGTTCCACCATCCCCGGATGCACGCCCAGCGCGCGCGCGGCGCGGAACGTCGCGCCGGGCCGCTCTCGGCGGGCCACCGCCAGCGCCAGCGGGATGTCGTTCTTCACGTGGCCGGCGGCAAACAAGAATAGCGGCAAGAGCGTGACGCTTGCTTCACCGCGGCCCAAGTTCGCCAAGGCATCCGCCAACGACGGCTGAGCCAGCTCGACGTAGCCGTAGCGCAGCTCGAACTGGGGCCGCCGCGCTTGGTAGCGCGCGACCAGTTCTTCGAACTCGTCGTTCGCGGCAGTCTCCCGACTGCCGTGACCGACGACCAGAACAATGGGGCGATCCATGGGAACGACTTTCACGAGCTCAGCTTCGGGCCAGGAGATCGGTTCCGCCGCCCGGCCACTTTCGCAACAGGGTCGAGACCAAGCGCCAGCCGACCCAGATCCCAAGTGCGAACTGTCCGACGTAGATGGGGGTGAACCCAGCCTCGAAGTGGTGTGCCAAGAGCGTCATGCCTTCCTCCCTTCAGCTTTGAAGTAGCGGATCACTGCCGCGACGGCGCCGACGCCGGCGCCCAGCAGGAACAGCAGGAGCATCTGGTAGACCTCCTCCTCGGGAACCATTTTGTGCATCATCTCCATTTCGAACCTCCTTCGAAAAGCTTGCCGCCGCGCGCACGAACCGCCGTGCGAGCCAGGGGCATCCGTGAAAGTGAACGTGTACATAGGACGCGTGAATCGTGCTCCGCGCGTACCCTTCAGGCCGCGCCTCTCCGGTGCGCCGCCGCCGGGCCGTGCAGGCCGGAGCGAGCCCTTCGCCATCCCAGTTAGAGTAGTGGAATTCGTGACCCTTCACCACCTCGCCCGGCCGCAGCAAGAACGACCCCAGGCCCTCGGCTTCGCAATA
>DATLQY010001031.1:0-7042 GCA_035534975.1 Pirellulales bacterium | reverse complement strand
AATCACGGCGACGGCGGCACACCCCGATCTTCCTCCAACTGCTCTTCGACGATAATTCGCGAGTTCACCAGCAAGAACGTTCTCACGGATTCATCCGACGGGCTGCCGTGAGCCCGCCGGCGAGCGGATTGCAGTTGGGGCGCGACCGAAAGAAGATCGCCGCGTTCTTCCCCACTCATTCGTCCGGTAATATCGACGAGCACGGTTTGTTCATCCGGTACGTTCACGGACGTGCTCGTCCGCAAGGCATCGGCGACATCCTGGGCGTTGACGGCAAACGCGAGTTGCACGGTGCCAGTTTGCTCGCCCAGCACCGTGTGGACCAACACTTCCATGCCACCCTCCGGCGTGGTCATTTCGAATTTGGCCGACTGTCCTGGAAACAACGTCAGCTTTCCAAGCGAACGGAGACTGGCTTTCGGTGCGCCTTGAAGCTGTTGATCTTGTAGCGAGCTCGCCAAAACTTGCAGCGTCTTCGCCACGGCGGGCTCGACGACGAATGCCTCGCCGTCCGCGGGTACGGTCATGCCCGCGAGCGCGTCGCCCGCGATGGGTAAGTCGCCGCCAGCAATGCCAGCGACGTCAAAAGAGGTGAGTTAATCGCCACGATTGAGCTCCTCCTCTTGCGGTAAAGTGGTGCTTCTCGACTTCTGGGGCAATTGGTGAGGCCCATGCCGGGCCATGTACCCGCACGAGCGGTCGCTCGTCAAACGTCTCGCCGGCAAGCCGTTCACGCTGTTAGGCATCAACAGCGATCAGGACCGCGAAGCCCTCAAGGCGGCCTTGAAGCAAGAAGAAATCACCTGGCGAAGCTGGTTCGACGGCGGCGGAACCACCGGTCCGATCGCCACTCAATGGAACGTCCACGGTTGGCCGACGATCTACGTCTTGGACCAAAAGGGTGTGATCCGCTTCAAAAACGTCCGTGGAGAGGCGGTGGACAAGGCGGTCGATACGTTGTTGAAGAGGTTCTAGACCATTTTGATCGCCAGCGCCAGCGAGCGCAGCCGCGTTTCAACGCTGTCGGCCCGCGACATGAAGACAATGGGACGAGCGGCGCCCAAGAGCACGCCTCCGAAGCGGCAGTCGGCGGTGTACATGATCGCTTTGATCGTGAGGTTGGCGGCCAACAAGTTAGGAAAGAGCATCACGTCCGCCGCGCCGACGACCGGCCCAGCCATGCGCTACTTGTCGGCCGCGTCGGCGGCGTATGCCAAATCGAAAGAAAGCGGACCGGCCACCTGGCAGCGGCCGAGCTCACCCGCCGCGCCACGACGCGCCAATTCGGCGGCTTCAAGAGTGTCGGGCATCAAAGCCGTCGGCGTCTCAGTCGCCGCGACAACCGCGACACGCGGCTCGTCGGCGCCTAAAAGCCGCGCCAGTTCGACGCAACTGCCGAGCACCTCCTGCTTTTGGTCCAACGTCGGCTGCACGCAAATGCCCGTGTCGGCCAAGAGAGACCGGCGGCCGGAGGAGACGATCTCCATCAGCGGCGCCTGACAGATCACGCGGCCGGTGCGCAAGCCCTGAGCGGGGTCGAGCACCGCGCGCATCAAGGCGGGCGTCGCAACCTGGCCTTTCATCAGCATTCGTGCCCGACCGCTGCGGACGGCGGCAACTGCCGCCAGGGCCGGCTCCTCCGTATCGATAATCGTGAAGCCGTCGAGGAGCAGGCCATGCTCGGCGGCGGTCGAGCGAATCTCGCACTCGCGGCCGGCGACAAACGGCTCGATCCAGCCGCGATCGCACGCGGTGCGCAACGCCGCAAGCACGGTGGCGTCGGCGCCACCGGCCACGGCCACGGAAATCGGACGGCCGGGCGCGCCGGCGTCGGCGTCATGGAAGAGTTGGTCGAAACCGATGAGGGGCATGCGAGGAGTTGAGCGTTAGGCAGCGTTAGGCGTTACGACATTGGCAACGCGGTCACGAAAGCGGTTATCGTGGTATCATATTACTACACGGGGCTTGGGGTAAGACATTTCACCTCGACGGAAATTGCCGCCGTGGAGCCGATGACCGACGGGGCAAGGTGCAAGATGCAACAGTGCGACTGACGCCGCGGCGGCGTTTATGTTAAACTGTCAATTGGGCCGTTTGCGACCCTGAATCTTTCACGATGACCTCCGGCACTCGCGCCATGGCAACCGTAACGGATATTCCGCTCCCCAAAGTCGAGCTGACGTAAGGCGATCATGCGGACACTCCCCACCCCTTGCTGCAGCTCACGATCGAGGCGCGAATTTCTTCGAGCAGGCCTCGCCGGTTTCGGAACTCTGTCGCTGCCGGCGCTTTTGCGGCTGCGCGCCCAGGCCGCCGCGGCGCCGGCGCGGGAGCGGACGGCGGTCATCATCGTTTGGCTGCGCGGCGGCTGCAGCCACCTTGACACCTATGACCCCAAGCCCGATGCCGCGTCCGATTTCCGCGGCCCATTTTCCGCGATCGCGACCAGAACCAACGGTCTCGAATTCTCCGAGTTGCTGCCGCGCCAGGCCCAGATGTCGGACAAGTTCTCGGTCCTGCGATCGATGGCGCATACCGGCGGCGGGCACCCGGCCGGCTCCTTGCAACTCCTTTCCGGCGATCCCGACGCCCAGGACAAGCTGACGCCCGTCTTTCCCGACCTCATGACCGTGGCGCATTATTTGCGGTCGGACCAGCCGCACACCCTGCCCAACTACGTCGGCGTCAACCCGATCACGCGCTACGACAATTTCACGATCGCCGGGCCGGCGTACCTCGGTCCCTCCTACGAGCCGTTTTCCGTGACGGGCGATCCAAGCGCTCCGAGCTTTCAGGTGCCCAATGTCGGCCTGCGCGACGCGGGGCAGGCCGACCGGCTCGAGGCTCGGATTCGATTGCGCCGATCGTTCGACGGCTTCCGTCGCGAAGTGGACCAGTCGGGCGTGATGCGGGCCATGGACGATTTCGAGACCCAGGCCCTGGGCCTGCTCACCAGTCCCGAGGCGGCGCGCGCCTTCGACCTCGAAGCCGAAAGCCCGCGCGTGCGCGATCGCTATGGCCTCAACCAGTGGGGGCAACAGTGCTTGATGGCTCGCCGCCTGGTCGAGGCCGGGGTCGAGATCGTCACGACGACCTTCGATGGTCCGTTGTGCGGCCGGGTTGCGAACTGGGACGACCACGCCGTCAACCATCATGTGTTCGACGCGATTGCGTATCGCGCGCCGTTCTTCGATCAGGCGGTCAGCGCCTTGATCGAAGACATTTACGACCGCGGCCTGGACCGGCGGGTGCTGGTGGTGGTCACCGGCGAGTTCGGGCGGACGCCGCGGATCTCGTACGTCGCGAGCAGTGGCGGCGGCGTCGCCAGCGCTCCCGCGGGGACCGTCCAGCCCGGCCGCGATCACTGGCCCAATGCCAACTCGATGATCTGGGCCGGCGGCGGCATCCGGACCGGCCAGGTGATCGGCGCCACCGACCGCCGCGGCGAAGACGTGGTCGACCGCCGTGTAGGGCCGCAGGATTTCCTGGCGACGATCTATCGCCACCTGGGGATCGACTACGAACGAGTCATGATCCCCGACCACTCCGGCCGCCCGACGCCCATCGTCACCAACGGCCAGGCGATTCCCGAGTTGCTGTAGCCATACCGTGGATCGGTTGCATGCGCATTGAGATCCTCGACGAAGGATTTATCTGCCGCCTGTCGGCCAACGAGCGCTCCAAACGGCTCGCGGTCGGGTCCCGCGTCGTCTCGCTCGAAAATGGCGAACTGGTCTGCTCCTTCATGATCAGCCGCGGATTGGCGGTTAACGATTTCGTGCCCGTGCTCTCCCGCTCCCGCGACCTCGGCAAGACCTGGTCCGAGCCGAAACCGATTTGGCCTTCGCTCAAGGACAAATGGGCCTTGTTCGTGTCGATCAGCCGAGATCAGGCCGACCAGCTTTACCTTTACGGCACGCGATGCGACATCGACCAGGCGGGCGAATCGAACTGGAGCGACGCGACTCAGGGCCTGAAGCAGAACGAACTGATCTGGGCCAGCTCCGCCGATCTTGGATACGGTTGGACCGACCCGGCGCCGATCCCTAAGCCAACGCCAGCCTCCGCCGAAGCGCCCGGTCCGTTGTGTGTAACAAGCTCGGGGCGGTGGATCGCCTGTTATGCGCCCTGCAACAGCTTTGATCCACGCGTGCGGGTCGAGCGGAACCAGGTCGTGGCGCTCTACTCCGACGACCAGGGCCTCTCCTGGAAACATACGGCGATGCTCCAATTCACCGATCGCCAATCGAGCGCCGCCGAGGCCTGGGTCGTCGAACTTTCGGACGGACGGTTGCTGGGCACCGCCTGGCACGTGCCGCCGCTTGGCGACGACCTACCCAACACGTTCGCCATTTCGGATGACGGCGGCACCCTTTGGCAGCCCACGCAATCGACCGGGATCATGGGGCAAACGACCGCACTGGCACCCTGGACGGGCGTAAGCGCGTTGTTCCTTTACAATCAACGCAAGTACGGAGAGCCGGGCGTCTGGCTGGCCGTCGTCCAGCCGACGGCCACGGATTTCGGGATCGAACTCGACCAAATCGTGTGGAAAGCGCAGACGGCCACGCGCTCGAAGTCGTCGGGCGACTTGAGCGAGTGGAGCGACTTCTCGTTTGGCGAGCCGTCGATCACCCACCTAAGCGATGAATCCTGGCTGGTTGCCTTGTGGTGTGTCCAGCCGACGGGCACCGGAATACGGTACGTCAAGTTGAAGTTGCACACTTAGAACATCACATGGACGAAAACCAGAATGAGGGACCTGACCCTTTGGCCAGTCGGCCAGAGTCGCCGTCGTCCATTCCTTTGTTGCTCACGGACGACGATTGCCCTCTGCCGGCGGCGACCCAGCGTTGGAACATCTGCTGTTTCGCCGGTATCTGGTGTCTCTATTATCTCGCGGCGCCCGTTTCGTACATCGGAATCACGCACGCCAACCTGTTGAAGTCGCTGGGACAAACGACCATCGCCGCCAACTTGCCCAGCGCTCTGTACCTTGCGACGTCGGTGTTTCCCGTACTGATTGCATGGTTCCTTCCCCATCCCAAGCTGCTCACGCCGTTGCTGGTAGCGGCGCTTTCGGTCGAGGCTTCAGCCACGGCGGCGCTGGCGGCGCTTTTGTGGCTGCGGCCGCCGTCCGAATTCGTCAGTGCGGGCGTGATCGCCCACGGCGCGATCTTCGGCGCCGCGGGAGGCGTCGTGTTGACGACGATGTGGGAATTGGTCCGCCGCGGCGTGTCGACGTCGCGCCGCGGCTATGCTCTGGGTCTGTCGTTCGGGATCGGTCCGCTTCTGGCATGCGTTGGGTCCCTCGGGCAACTGGCGCTATTCTCGAAGATTACGATCGGTCGATTTTCGTTCGGGCACCCTTACCCGTTCCCGACGAATTATCTTTTGCTCTTCGTGGCGGCGGTTCCCATCTTGCTGGGGTGTTCCGCGTTGGCCGCGTCGTTCGTCGTTCCGCGCGCAACGCAGGAACCGTCGGGCGCCTTCGGACTCGCGGAAATCACCGGCGGACTGCGCCAGTTTTTTACTTACAGACCATTGGTCTTTGGGGCGGTCGCCTACCTGCTGGTCTACTCGGGCGGGAACGCGATCATGCAGAACGCTTCCATCTACGCGAAAGTCGTGTTGGAAAGTGGGACGGATACTCAGGGGATTCAGCAATTCCTGCGATTCGGCTGCAAGGCCGTGACCGGCGCATGTTTGGGCTGGTTACTGGCGAAGACCAATCCGAAGGCCGCGCTGTTGGCCACCACGTCGATCCTGTTGCTGGCGATGACCTGGACGCTCAATTCCCACGGTTGGTGGTACCTGGCGAGTTTCGGCATTTTTGGCTCCGGCGAGTTGTTCGGCGCCTATTTCCCCAACTACGTGGCGACGGCGTCGGCCAAGTCGCGAGTGCGCTTGAACATCGCCTACCTGAGCCTGTTGGGCTCACTGGTGGGCGTCGCGTCGTACCTGTATGGTTGGATTGCCGACAAGTTTGGTCTCGTCGCCAGCTTCCATGCCGCGGCGGGCGTGCTGGTTCTAGCAATGGGTTGGATCATCGTCGCCCTGCCCACCCGGCCGGTACCAATCGCCACAAGCGAAGAATAAAGAGTAACGTATATACTGCACGCCAGCCGTGACACGAACAACCAACGCTTAACGTGGGCATCGCCCGCAACCAAAACCCACACACGCGGAGAGGTGTATCCACAGATGACGCAGATTTGGCGCTATAAAATACGCCTAATCTGTAAAATCTGTGGATTGCCTTGTCATTCGCGTACCATCGCCTAACGCGTGACAAAATGTCCACCGAATTGATCCCCGCCATCGACGTACACGGCCATTACGGCAGATACAATCGCGGCGGCGAGGACCTCGTCAACGAGCTCATGACGGGCGACGGCGACGTTGTCGTCCGCCGCGCAAGACGGGCCAATATCGCGATCACGATCGTATCGCCCTTGGAGGCGCTCTTGCCCCGAGGACATGGAAACTCAGTCTGCGGTAACCGAAACGCGGCGCGCCTCTGCGCCGGCACACCGGGACTCTTGCAGTACGTGGTGATTGATCCTCGCCAGGCGGAAACGTACGCGCAAGCCGAGGAAATGCTCGAACTGCCCACGTGCTTCGGCATCAAAATTCATCCGGAGGAGCACATCTACCCGATCCAGGAATACGGCGATGCGATCTTCGAATTCGCCGCCCAACACCAAGCGGTCGTGCTTTCGCATTCCAGCGAGCAGAACAGCCTGGCCGCCGATTTGGTCGCCTTCGCGAACCGTTTCCCCGAAACGCGGGTGATCTTGGCCCACATCGGTTGCGGATGGGACGGCGACTACACTCACCAAGTCCGCGCCATCCAGCAAAGCCGGCACGGCAACGTGGTTGCCGACACCTCAAGCGCCCGTTCGATCACTCCCAACCTGGTCGAGTGGGCGGTGCGCGAGATCGGCGCCGAGCGTGTGTTGTTCGGCTCCGACACGCCGCTCTACCACAGCGGGATGCAACGAACTCGGATCGACCAGGCCGACCTGACCGACGCGCAAAA
>DATLQY010001030.1:0-13409 GCA_035534975.1 Pirellulales bacterium | reverse complement strand
CAGGTCGGCGTTCATCATGCCCGTCTCATCCACGGGTCCCGGGCAGACCGCGTTGACGCGAACCCTGTCTGCGGCGTGACACAGCGCCAGACCTTTGGTCAACGACACCAGCGCCGCCTTGCTGATCGAATACACCGGATCGTGGGCCCGCGGCAAGAGTCCGGCGTTGCTGGCCACGTTGGTAATCGCGCCGCCGCCTGAATCTCGCATCGCCGGGATCGCGTGCTTCGAAAAGAGGAATGCGCCCTTGAGGTTGGTGTCGAGGCAGGCGTTCCACTCGGCCTCGCTGACCTCGGTGATCGGCTTGACCAGGCCGACGCCCGCGTTGTTCACGAGAATGTCAAGCCGGCCATGGGCCGCGACGGCGGCCGCGACAAGTGCCGCGGCGTCGCTCTCGACGCGCACGTCGCAGGGGCGCTCGATGATCCCCATTTCGGCGAACACCGCGGCATTCTCGCCTCGCCGGTGCAAGTCGCCCACGAAGACCCGCGCGCCGTGCCGTGCAAGCAGGATGGCCGTAGCCCGGCCGATGCCATAGGCGCCGCCGGTGACAATGGCCACGCGGCCCGCAAGGTCGGGCGCGGCGATCGACGACTGCGAATTCAAGGGCGCCATTCAAAGACCTTGCTTGCGCTGCGGGTTAGTGTGTCGGTCGCAGGCTCGTTTCGATCGCCGGTAGCCAGGTGCAGAGGTAGTAGGCCCGTGGTGAGGTCAATTCGAGTAACATTTCCAGATCGGTGCGATCGTTTCGCGCGTGGCCGCCGAGAAGCTGGACGCCGAGAAGGGTGTCGAGCAGGCCGCCAAAATGCTTGTACTTGACGACCTGGGTGGTTTCCTTGTCCAAACTCGCCAGGACGAGCGCGCGGTCGAGGGCGTCCTCGATGAACCCTTCGCGATCGATCAGGTGGTTTTCGAGAGCTTGCCGCGTCGTGAACACCTGGCCGGTGGCTGCCTTGTCAAGTTCATCCTCGTGCTCGCGGAAGTAGGGCCGGCCCGCCTTGACGATTTCCTTGAAGCGATGAAAGCTGTCGTCGACCAGTTCCTGAAAAATCCGCCGTTCCTCCTCGGTCAGCCGCCTGGTCGGGCTGCCCATTTGCTTGAGCGGATGGCTCTTGATCGAATCCTCCTCGACCTGGAAATGCTCCATCAGTCCGGCGACGTTGTAATGGGGGATCACGACGCCGATCGAACCGGTCCAGGTCGTGGGCTCGGCGAAAATCACGTCTTGGCCGTCGCCGGCGGCCATGGCGACGTAATATCCTCCGCTGGCGGCGATGCCGCCCATGCTGACCACCAAGGGGAGATTTCGTTCACGGACCAGCTTGTCCAGGTGGTGGTAGAGGTAATCGCTTCCGGTCACGGTCCCGCCTGGCGAGTTGACCCGCAGCACGATCGCCTTGACGCTCTGGTCGCTTCGCACGCGGTCGATCTGGTGCTTGACGAACCCGTCGCCGCCAAGGATCGTACCTTCGACAGTGATGATCGCCACCTTGTGCGTTCCGGCGCGAGCCAGCGAGTGGTACTGTTCGTGAAGGCCGTCATCGGCGGATGACCCCAGCACGCCGCCCAGTCGAAACAAGCCGAGAAACACCAGCGCGACGAGGCCCAGTCCGCAAAACACGACCAGCCGAGCGAACCAGCGGCCGGCGCCGCCTCGCCGGCGTGACGGCCCAACCGCGGGAGGTTCGACGACGATCTGGGGTGAGACGTACGTCGCGGTCGGAAGCGATTGGGGAGTCTGCGAATCCATGGGGCGGTTCCTGGATGGTTTGGAAGCGGGTAGTATTGTACGCTCCGTACCCAAGGTCAGCGAGAGGAGATACCAACGTTACGCGTTATAATAGCGGATGAAGGATCATTCGCCCGGACCACCAGCGGAGAGCTCGTCGCATGATGTCGAACGAGTTGGTACACGCGCTGACCGCCGTCGCCCAGCGGCTTGCATCGTTGGCGAGCGATGATGACCAGGTTCTGCGAGCGGCACGGCAAGCCCCTGGTCCGTCTGCCGAAAGGTTACAACTCGAACGAGGTCGCGAGGCAGATCCTCGAACAGTGCGGCGAACGCTTGCAACCGGTCACTTGCGGTTCGTGAATCTGCTACTCATTTCGCCGGCGATTCGATCGGCACGGGAACGAGCGACTTCAAAAGCTTCCCCGACGGTAGCTCGTAGACTAGCAATTGGCCGTTCTTTGCCCCCAAGGCCAGTCGCGTTCCATCGGCATTGAGGGCCACGGAGAATACGGGCGGTGGCACATTGGCGATCGTAGCGACTCGCTGCCGATCGAGCATGTTGTAGACTCGGATCTCGCCGAATGCGCCGGCGACTGCCAGTAGCTTGCGATCGGCGCTCGTGGCCATGTCGTAGACAACTTGCGGCGGGCCCTCGAAAGGCCTGGCGTACTGATCACGCTTGCTCGCCGGCTGCACACCGTTGCCGTCACCGGTCAATTCGATCCCTTCCAGTGCGATCTTGTATTCGAAGGCGATCAACGTGCGGGCACGCCCGGCGGAAACGGCAAACGACCCGTCGGACGCGACGCTGCCGATCATCTCAGGCGAGGCGTCGAGCGCGCGAAGCAACTGGCCTGTTTCGGCCGAGCTGACCTTGGTCGCCTTGTCGCGTCCGCCGGAAACCAGCAGCTTGCCGTCGGGCGAGTAAGCGACGTCGAGGACCCAATCGGTGTGGAGCTCGAAGCGGCGGACGTCCGCCGCCGGATCGACCGGCACGACATGCACGGCGCCGTCCGGGCCGCCGACGGCGATCGCCTTGCCGTCGGGCGCGAAGCCGCCACGAAACAGCGTGTCGTGGCCGAATCGCCGCGCCGCCGCGACGCTTCCGTCGGCGACCTTGAAAAAACGCACTTCGCCGTAGAGGCCCGGCGTGCCACCCACGGCCGCCAAGAGCGCGCCGTCGGGGCTGAACTCCAAGTGTGAAAGCAAGTCGCAAACGGTGGGCAAGCGGCGCGGTCCTGCGGTGCCGTCGACGTCGATGAGCACGACCTCGCTTCGGCAGGCGGCCGCGGCAAGCTTGCCGTCGGGGCTGAGCGCAACGCTGGTGATCGACGGTGCAAACTTGTAAGCGGCGGGAATTTTTACCGTCGCCGCCGCTGCGAGGTCGCCGGGCGCGGAGTCGTCTTTCGCGCCAGCGATGACCCAGCGCCGCAACAGCTCGATCTTTTCGGACGAAAGTGGGGGCTGTTGACGCGGCATCTCGGGCGGCTCGCCGCTGACCATGTCGAACAGCAAACTGGCCTCGGGCTTGCCAGGCTGAAACAAGGGACCGCTCTCGCCCCCCTTGAGCATGTCGGCGACCGAATCCAGCTTCAGCCCGCCTTGCGGGTTCGCGCCCGAATGGCAGCCCCAGCAATGCCGCTTGAGAAGCGGCCACACTGCCTGCCGGTAGCTGACCTCGCCAGCGGCGGGAACCGTCGCGGGCGACGCCTCGTCGGCAAACAAGGCTGGGCTGTCGAAAAGCGGGGCCAATGCAAGGGTCAATGACCAAACCGCGCGGCGAAATAGGGGACCAAGCATGGTAAACCCGTAACGCGGCCTTGCGCCGCACCCAAACAAAGCTGGAAGAGCCTGAGCCATGTCCCGGTCGCTAACTGGCCGGGGCATTGCTGACGCTCTGCCACCAGCCACCAGTTTCTCGTGACAAAATGTCTCATTGGCGGCCGAGTGAAGTATAATCGCCGCACTGTTTCCCGTATGCATCATAACCAAAAGATGCGACCCCACCACCCTTTTACGCCGCGTCGCTCGGCAGGCCGACTTCCATTCCCTCGCCGAAGTAGTACTTGCGAGCTTCGGCGTTGGCCAGCACCTCTTGCGGGCGGCCGTGGCAAAGGACGCGGCCGCCGCGGATCACGTAGCTGCGGTCGGTGATCTGCAACGTCTCGCGTACCTGGTGGTCGGTGATCAGAATCGAAATGCCGCTGGCCCGAAGGGCGCGGATGATGTCCTGGATGCTGGCGATCGTCACCGGGTCGATGCCGGTGAACGGCTCGTCGAGAAGGATCAGCTTGGGTTTCGAAACGAGACAGCGAGCGATTTCGAGCCGCCGCCGCTCGCCGCCCGAAAGCGAAAGGGCCAGCGATTTGCGAAGCCGGGCGATATCGAACTGGTTGAGCAACTCGTCGCAGCGAAGACGGCGTGTCTTGCGGTCGATGCCGATCATCTCCATCATGCCCAGCAAGTTCTTTTCGACCGTGAGCTTGCGGAACACACTCGACTCCTGGGCCAGGTAGCCCATGCCACCCTCGCGGGCGCGGCGAAACATGGGCCAGTTCGTGACATCGAGTCCGTTGAGCACCACCTTGCCGGCGTTCGGCTCGATCATACCGCAGGCCATGCGAAAACTGGTCGTCTTGCCGGCGCCGTTGGGACCCAACAGCCCCACGATCTCCCCCTTGTCGACGTCGAAATCGACGCCATCGACCACGCGGCGGCGGCCGTAAATCTTCACCAGGCCGTGGACGGCGAGAACGGGCATGTGTTGGTCCTCCGTGTGGGGCAGGTTTCCAACCTGCCATAGTGCCGGCGTTTCGACGCGGCAAATTCCGGTTGACTCGTCCTCTTGCAACAACTGTCTTATGGCCCCTTGGAAACCTGCCCCACGGCTATCTCACCAGCCCCATCCGCCCAAAGTCGGGGAAGAAGGGGAACCAGATATCGGTGCGGGGCAAGTGGTTGAGAGCGTGGGGCCAATAGATCCAGAGCGCTTTGCCGATCAACAGGTCGCGCTTGACAAAGTGCTCGTTGGCGCTCCAAAGACGACTATCGCTGCTTCGGGGGCTGTTGTCGCCCAGCATCATGAATTGATCGGGCCCGAGCCTGAATTCCACCGACGGAGCATTGCTGAAGAGTTTTTTCCAACGTGCCTCCGTCCGGGGATCGAGCGCCGACTCGCCCTCGCGCTCATATTCGTTTAATCGCCAAGCGCTTCGTTCCACACGGTTGAGGTCCCGTTCGTCGACCAGATTGAGATAGCGTTCACCGTAATCTTCGTTGTCGTGGCGTCTCGCGGAGGCAGCCCGATAGTACACGTCGCGCAACACGCGCAGGTGATCGACGCGCACCGCGACGCCCTTGGAGCCGAAGCGCGCGGGTTGCAAGTCGCGCGCTCCGGGGTAGTGCCGAACGAGCGAATCGAACCGTCCGTCGAACGGTACCGGCTTGCCGTCGACCCAGAGCAAGAGTTGGTCGTCGACGTTGGCGAATTGCAAACGGTGCTTACCCGGTCCTCTGACGCCGGTCGAGACGCTGGGTTCGAAGTCGCGGTCGGCCGACGATGAAAACCGGGCGTTCCCGTTCTCCACGTTGATCCGGCACTCAAACAGGCAATCCGCCTCCACCAGCCCCAGCACCAGTTCGCCCGCACCGCCGCGAATGTCCACCTGACAATCCAACGCCAGATCGCTGACCCAACACTCGCCGACGTCCGGTCCGTTGCGGCGAGGCGAGCGAATCGTGCCCATGTTGTACCCGTAATAGTCGGTAATCAGTTGAGCCGGCACCTTGCGATCTTCGGGCTTACGTTTCCAGACTTCGGGTGAGGGCATACGGTGCTCGTAAACGAGCGTCGCGAGGCCGTCATCGGCGCCGCCGTCGGTTTCGAAGGCATGGCCGTCGGCGCTCAGGTTCCAAGCTGCCGGCGCTCCGGCGGCCGGCTTCCAGCGGCGCGGTGCCTCGGGATGCGCGAAATCGTTGTCGTACACGACTTGCAGCATCGCCTGGACCTTGTCGGGCGGCTTGCGCTGGAGTTCGAGCATGGGTGGGTCCGTACGCAGCATGCGATCAATTTCTTCCGAATTCAACATGGTTTCCCGCAGGTCTTCGGCCGTGGTCAACAGGTCGCCGCGGTGGATCACGACCGTTTCGCTGGGTAGCCCGCACAGCCGTTTGATGTAGTTCTGATGGGCGCCCAGCGGATAGTGAAACACCGCCACGTCCCAGCGCTTCGGCTCGTTGAACTCGTAGGCGAACTTGCCGACCAGAATACGATCGCCTTTGAACGACTTGGGAGGTGACGTCGAGCCATCGTCGAATTCCATTTCGAAGCCGCAGTTCGGACAAACACAGCCCACGACTTCGTGCTCGTGCTGAAAGTCGGCGAGTTGCTGCCTCGTCTTGAGGCGCTGCGTATCGTCCTCGTTCGGTTCCTCCTCGCTGGCGCTGACCAGGTAGGGGAAGCGGCAGTTGGAGCATTTCAAGTCCTTGTGTTGCCCTCGAAGCGTGGTGGCCATCGAGCCGGTGGGGATGACGAACGCCTCGGCCTCGAAGGTGCGGAACAGAAACGCCAGCACGAACGCGATCACCACCGACTCGACCGTCTCGCGGATGCCGTCCTTCATGGGCCGCTCGGCGGGCGTGCTCGGCTCGTTGGGAGCCTGCTTGCGAGGAGAGGAGGGAGGGCCCTTGGGACGTGATTTTGGTTCGGAGGACTTGCTCATATCAGCGAATATAGCGAACTTTCGTCAGATCGGGAACTTGAAATCGCCAGATCGCCCCAGATGATCGGCTGGGAAAGTGGACCAGGAACGGTTTGCCCAGCAGCAGTTCCGCGGGTACGCCCGGACCGGTGGTCCAATCGCGGCTGTCGAGCGACAAGGGGCTGTTGTCGCCCAATACGAAGTATTCGTCGCCTCCCAGGCGATATTGTTCACGTGGGAGTGCCAAATCCGCTTCGGCCGCGAGCGTTTCGGTTGGACGGTTCCCTGTGGTGGTTGGGGACGGGCTTTGGCGTGTGGCACGCGCACGTAGACGGCGCGGCGGCGTGTAGTAAACGTCGCGGTAGAGCTTCACGTCCGACAGCTCGATACCCAACTCTCGCGAGCCGATCTTGATGGGCCGCGACGTGGGTTCGAACGATCGGCCGCTCGTCGTGTATGGGTACGTGAAAACCAACCGGTCGCCCAGTGCCAGCAGCACTTGCCGGTCGACCAGCGCCAGTTCCAGCTTAGTCGGCCCCGCGTCGAGACGAGGCAGGTCGTCCACGGCGGAGACTAGCTGCGAATCGTGAAACAACTCGCCGCGGCGCGTGGTTGGGTCGAGTTCGAGAAGGAATTGCGACGAGCCGTCGGTCGCGAACAATGCCAGCCGTCCGACTCCCCACGCACGCAGCCTGCACACCAGCAGCAGATCGCGGACCGGGTACGACTCGATGACCGGACGGGTCTGGTTGTAGCCATAGCCGTCATCGATCGGGACTTCCTCGGTTTCGCGCGGCCGGCCCGGCCGCTGCCGCCAATGGCGGTAGGTGAGCCAATCAGTGATGAGCGCGGAGCGCGGAGCGCGGAGCGCGGAACTTGTGCTGACGTCACTGTCTGTTCCGCGCTCCGCGCTCCGCGCTCCGCGCTCGTCGTTCGGCTCCGACACGGCGTGACATCGATACATTCCGCCCACCGCCTCCCACCGCGTGTCACCTTGCTCGCCCAGCCAGCGGTCGGGCAAGCCGTCATTGGGCGGCGGCTTGAAGGCGGCGTCGTGGACCAGAATGGCCAATGAGCGAAACCCGGTGAGCGTCTTGCGTTGGATGACGTCATCGGCGAAGACGTCGCCGGCGCGGATTTCGATCGTCTCTCCCGGCAGGCCGGCGATTCGCTTGACGAACACCTCGCTGGCCCTGGAGGGGTCGCGGAAGGCCGCCGGCTCCCAACGCCGCGGCCGACGCACCAGAAACGCGGCGCGGTGAACCAGGATCCGGTCGCCCTCGGCCGGCGGCACCGATTCCAACTCCTGGGCGGCGGACCCGCAGTTCGGGCACACCGCCCGCTTGCCGGGCATCGCCGCTTCATCGGCGCCGCAGGCGAATGCATCGCCACATTTGGAGCAGGTCATGTCGCGGTGCAGGCCCACCAGCGCGTCGGCCATCGAGCCGGTCGGCACGATGAACCATTCGACCTGCCAAGTGACGACCAGTGCCAGCGCGATCAATGACATCACCACCGCTTCGACCCCCTGCCGCATTGGGCAAGGGGTGGCTCGGCGAACGATGTTCTTGGTGCGCAGGACGTACATTGGTCATTGGTCATTGGTCATTGGTCATTTACTTGTTCCCACGCTCCGCGTGGGAACATATCTTCGGCCGCTCTGCGGCCCCGCGGCGGCCGAATAGGGACGCAGAGCGTCCGCGGAGGCGTTCCCACGCGGAGCGTGGGAACGAGTAGAAGGATGAAGGATGAAGGGACTTGCCTTCCGCCTTCCGCCTTCCGCCTTCCGCCTTCTCACTTGTCCCCTCCCGTCTCCAAGACCGCCAGGAACGCCTTTTGCGGGATGTCGACGTTGCCGACCGACTTCATCCGCTTCTTGCCTTCGCGCTGTTTGGCCCAAAGCTTGCGCTTGCGGGTAATGTCGCCACCGTAGCATTTGGCGGTGACGTTCTTGCGCATGGCGGAAATGGTTTCGCGGGCGATGATCCGGCTTCCGATGGCGGCCTGGATCGCGATCTCGAACATGTGCCGGTCGATCTCGCCGCGTAGCTTCTTGACGATCGCCCGTCCGCGTCGGTCGGCGTCGGCCCGGTCGCAAATCACCGACAGCGCGTCGACCCGTTTGCCGCCCACCAGGATGTCGAGCCGCGCCAAGTTGGCGGGAAAATACCCGACCAATTCGTAATCCATCGTGCCGTAGCCCCGCGTGCAACTCTTGAGCTTGTCGTGCAGGTCGTAGATGACCTCGGCCAACGGCAAGTTGTAGACCAGCATCGCGCGCGTGGGCGAAAGGTACTCGGTCCGCACGTACTCGCCGCGGCGATCGGTGCAAAGCTGCATCACAGGCCCGATCGATTCGGTGGGGAGCACGAAGTTCACCTTGACCACCGGCTGGCGGAATTCCTCGATGTCGCCCGCGTCGGGCACTTTTTGCGGGTTGTAGATCCGCAGGGTCTCGCCCGACCTCGTGACGATCTCGTAGGTGACGTTGGGCGCGGTCTGCACCAGGTCGAGGTTCGATTCCTGCTCCAGCCGCTGCTGGATGATCTCCATGTGCAAGAGTCCCAGGAACCCGCAACGAAAGCCGAACCCCAGGGCGTCGCTCGTCTCGGGCTCGAAGATGAAACTGGGGTCGTTGATCGAGAGCTTGGTCAGGGCCTCGCGCAGCTCCTCGAAGTTCTGGCCGTCCGAGGGATAAAGCCCGCAGAACACCATTCGTTTCGGCTGTTGGTAGCCCGGCAGCGCCGCCGCGTCGTCGCCGGACGTGCTGACCGTGTCGCCGACGTGGACCTGGCTCAGCGACTTGATGTTGCATATAAGGTAACCGACCTGGCCAGCTTGCAGTTCTTCACAGGCCCTGCGTTGAGGCACGAACTGGCCCAACTCGAGGACCTCGTGGACATAGCCGGTCTTGATGAACTTGATTTTTTGCCCTTTCTTCACGGTGCCGTTCATCAGTCGCACATAGGTGATCGCGCCGCGGAATTCATCGTAATGCGAATCGAAAACCATGGCTTGCAGGGCGGCGTCGGGGTCGCCTGCCGGCGGTGGGACCCGCTCGACGATCGCCTCTAAGAGGGCTTCGACCCCCAACCCCGTCTTCGCGCTGACCGGCAACACGTGAGCGGGGTCGATCCCCAGGCTATGTTCCATCTCTTCCATCACCTGGTCGGGCCGGGCGTGGACGAGATCGATCTTGTTCAATACGGGGACGATCGCGAGACCGCTTTCCATCGCCGCGAAGGCATTGGCCACGGTTTGGGCCTCGACCCCTTGGAAGGCGTCGACCAGCAACAAGGCCCCTTCGCAGCAGGCGAGACTCCGCGACACCTCGTAATGGAAATCGACGTGGCCCGGCGTATCGATCAGGTTCATCTCGTAAGTCCGGCCCTTCGACGTGTAGCGCATCGAAACGGCACGTGCCTTGATCGTAATGCCACGTTCGCGCTCCAGGTCCATATCGTCGAGCAATTGCTCTCGCAGTTCGCGGCGGCTGACCGTGCCCGTCAACTCAATCAGCCGGTCGGCCAGTGTGCTCTTGCCGTGGTCGATATGGGCGATGATGCAGAAATTGCGGATGTGCTGGCAGTCGATGGGGGGCAAGAGGGCCGTCCGTGATGAGGAGTTTGGTGTGAAGGGTGAGTGGTGAGTGGTGAGTGGTTGGGTTCAGGGTTCAGGGTTCAGGGTTGCCTCGTTCCCACGCTCCGCGTGGGAACGTCTCTTCGGACGCTCCGCGTCCCCGTTTAAGTTCCGATCTTCCCGCCGCGGTAATCCGCTCGTGCCAAGCCGGCGGCGCCGATGAAACCGGCGTCTGCTCCCAACGCCGCGTAGTCGACTTTCGTTTTATTGGCGAGCACGGGAAACGCCCTGCGGCGGACCTCCTCGCGCACCCGCTCGAGGAACCGGCGCCCCACGGCCGTTTCGTGGCACCCGAAGTTCATCGCACCGCCCAAAACGACGCCACTGGGGTCGATCGTATGCATGACGCTCACCACCCCCACGCCCAGGTAGCGGGCCGTGTCGAGAATGATTTCCATCGAAAGCTCGTCTCCCGTTTCCGCCTCCTGGGCCAGCAGTAGCGGAGTCAATGTTTCGCCTGCCTCGATCCGCGCGGCCAGCGAGCTCGTCCTGCCGGCGTCCAATGCCTCGCGAGTGCGCTTGACCACGGCCAGGGCGGCGGCGTAGGCTTCCAGGTGTCCGGGCTGGCCGCAGGGACAGAGGCGTGCGTCGTCGCGATAATCGATGATGATGTGCCCGCACTCCGCGCCGTGGCTGTGGTCGCCGTCGATCGACTGTTCGCGAACGATGATGCCGCAGCCAATGCCCGTACCCAGCGTGAAAAGCACCATACTGGGCAGTCCTTTGCCGCTGCCGACCCAGAATTCACCGTAGGCCGCCGCGGCGGCGTCGTTTGCGAAGGTGACCGAGAACCCACATTCGCGGGCAAGGGTATCCCGAATCGGGAAATTGATCCAGCCCGGCAGGTTGTGCGGCTCCAAGATCCGCCCGGCGGGAATGTCCATCGTGCCCGGCGATCCAAGGCCGACTCGCGCCACCTGGGAGGGTTCCAAGCCGGCCTCGGCGACGGCCTGGAGCACCGCTCTAGCCATGCGCCGCGTCCCATCTTCCGCTCCTCGTTGGGGTTCGGTCTCGATGCTCGTCCAGGAAAGAGGCCTCCCCCGGTCGTCGACGACCCCCACTTTGACCATGGTGCCACCCAGATCGACCCCGACAAAAAATGGGTCTTGGGCTTCTGATAGCGGCAATAAACGACGGGGCTCAGGCATGCGGAGGATGGAACCTGGGCGGTCCGATCAGGGGCAAGGAGGGACGGAACGATATGGCAGTATAACGGTAATTCCGCCAGGATCACTTCCTAAGTGACGCCGTCGCGTGGGAAATAGAAAAACTTTGCGTGTATTTCATCGTCACGCATCGTCACGGGTTCCCTCCTGCCGGCTTCCTCCTGCCCCCTCGCGCGACGTCGCGTAAGGCCCTCGTTCCACGCTCTGCCGACCCGCTGCGCAGGTGCCCCGAACGGCTCTTCGGCCGCTCTGCGGCCCCGTCCGCGCCGACCCAGGAACTCCTGGCTTTCCAAGTCGCCGGCAGAGCGGCGCTGTCGCCGCTTTGCCACGGCACTTTCGGTCTCTCACCTGCCGACGGTGGGCGTCGAAGCCGCGTGAAGTATTAAGTGCCGTCGTCGCGCCAGCAGCAACGCCAGCACCACCGAGGAAGGCTTTTAGAAAATAGGGGGGAAACAACTGTCCGCACTGTCCGCAGCGCCAACATGCGGCCGGCAAGTGATTACTTTCAAACGTCTTGCGACGATTCTGCATGCGGACAGTCTCCGTCCCCGCAACTGTCCGCGACTGTCCGCGACTGTCCGCAATTCGATGAAGTTGGGTAGTTTGGTGGTTTTAGGTGGCTTTCCGAGAGCTGCCAGGATGCTGCCGGCAGCGATGTTTCTGTAGGGAACGCCCATGCCCGGAAGGGCAGCTCTTGCTCAATGGCGTTCCATGGCGCTGAGTGCCGACGTCGCGTTCGCCACCGACATCATGCCGCCGGCTTGCCCGGCGGTCCGTGACGTTGGCGGCTACGTCCCGAGCGGACCTGCCAGTTTTTTGAGCACACTTCGGCGACCGAAAGCCCCGTCTTGAACGGTCGATTCCCCGGATAATTACATAGACTGGAAAAGTGTTTTCTATCGAAGATTTTGAATGTTTTATTCACGCTGGCACTGCCGGATACGTCGGCTCTCGCGCCCACTTGCCCAGCATCTTAGCAGTCATTGCCCGAAAATGATGCACCTCCAACGGCTCGTAATTGCCGGCTCAGCGAGCGCCCGCGACGTTCTCCGCCGAATGGGAGCTCTGCAAGCTGCTGAGAACACCGCGAGTTGAGCACCTTGCCCCGTGATTGAGCAACTTACCTCGCGGAGTTTGGAACACTAATCAACGCTGATCCACACTCATCGGAAAACGGGTTCTATCAGCGAAGATTAGCGCGGATCAGTGTTTCTGTCGGCGAGCGCCCGCGAAGTTTTCCGCCGAATTGGCCAGCTTCGCAACCGGCGAGATCGAAGCGCGCCACGTGGACCGCCAACCCAGCCAGCGCGCAGGCATACCGCCAGCCCCATAGGTAATAATACCGGTGTCCAGTTCTCAAGGCAAGCCCCCCGCTCCCCACGACGCTTTCGCTTCACCCCTCATCCTTCCGCCTTCATCCTTCCTGAGCCCCGGTTGCCATCGGGGCGGGGCGGCGCTTTCTGTCTGCCAACGGCACGAAATCCCTCGAAAAGTGTGTCCAAGTCGTCCAAGTCGTCCATCTACTAATAGGGGGGATGTCGCGAGCGTCGCAAACCATTGTAATTGGGTGACTTGCGAAAATGGATCCCTCCAGGCCATGACGGATGGGTCGGCTCAAGTCGTCCAATAAGTCGTCCAAAAACGGCGCGCAAGTCGTCCAATTTCGGTTGTTTCGCATGCCAGGCGCTGGCCGCGTGCGCACTTGGAGCCGCGCGAGCCGGCACCCGCGTCGCGGCGCGGTCGTGACCGCGCCACCCTCCTCCCCGCGTGCGACGTCGCGTAGGCCCTCTTTTCGGGGCACCCGCTGCGCAGGTGCCCCGAACGGCGCTTCGGCCGCTCTGCGGCCCCGTCCCCGTCGATCACGGAACTCCTGCTTTCCAAGTCGCCGACAAGGCGGCGCTGTCGCCGCTTTGCCATGGCGATTTCGGTCCCTCACCGGCGGACGGTGGGCGTCGAAGCCGCTTGGGCGACGTCAGTTGCGTCCGCGCGCTTTCGTCAAGTGCCGCTGTCGGTGGGCCGCGCCACGCTGGCGTGAAGCTCTCGTGACAGCGTCGAGAGCGTCACCACGGCGTCCACAGCGTCGACCCCTGGCCAGCTTGCCTGGCAGGTGAAGCAATTTTGCAGGCTAGCACCGCAACCTGCGAAGCCCGCCGTGCCTCCCGTGGTGGGGGG
>DATLQY010001029.1:0-3053 GCA_035534975.1 Pirellulales bacterium | reverse complement strand
ACCCCAACGGGGTCAAATTCCACAACCGAGGGCAACGCCCTAGTTGTTCTACACAAGTTGTGATGGTTCGACCGCCCCCTCGCCGGCTTGCCCGGCAGGAGCGGAAAGTTTGATGGCTAAGGTATCGCTCCACATACCTATCTCAACACCCCCCCCCCCGTGGTCCGGCTCCACGCTGCCGCAGGCAGCGTGGAGCCGGACCACGGGAGGGACGGCGGGCTATGCAGGTTGCGCTGCTAGCCTGGAAAACTGCTTCACCTGCCAGGCAAGCTGGCGAGGGGTCGCTGCAAAAGATGTGTAGAACAACGAGGACAACGCCCTAGGAATGCGAAAATCGCGAACAATTTCACCCCAACGGGGTGACACCCGATCGCGGCGCGTGGCAGGTTCCGCCCCGTTGGGGCTTGAGACGAGTTGTTTGGGCCATGCTTCCTAGGGCTGCGCCCTAGGCTGTGGAATCGCGCCCCGTTGGAGCTGAAAGCGCGACGATTTCCAAGGCTGGTGGAAAACAGCGCATCGCGCCGCTTGGGCTCTGCCATCAACTTCGAGAACCACGTACGCTCCGCTTTGGAAACCATTCGCACTAGGAATTCGCGATGCCCAAACCGAGCCGGTCCTTCATCGCCTCGTTGGCAGTCGCAGCGGCGTGCTTCGCTTTGCTCGCGGCGACCTCGCCCATCTTGCCGATGACTTGGGATGAGGGGAACGCCATCCACCGCGCCGAGGGAATCCGCCACTGGTTCGGCCGCTTCGGCGAAAACTGGACAGCGCCATTTTGGACAGGGCTATTTTCGGCAGGTCCCTTTTCCAAACAGGCCATCGATGACGATTGGCGCTACACGACCAAGATCGAGGGGCACCCGGCCTTCTATGGTACCGTGATCGCGGCCGGCCAATCGCTGGGCGAGAAATGGTTCGCGCCTTTGGACGCGGCGCGGTTCGGCCCGATGGCACTCTTCGCGTTGGCGGTGGCCGCCGCGGTGTACCGGCTATGGCGGATGATCTCGCCCGTCGCGGCGCTCGCGGGCGCGGCGGCGCTGATCACGCTGCCGCGCTTGTTCGCCCATGCGCACTTCGCCTCGTTCGACGGTCCCCTGACGAGCTGCTGGCTCCTGGCGTGGGCGACGTTCGAGCCGGCGCAACGCAAGGCCGGCTGGAGCACCGTGTGGGGCGCCGCGCTGGGGATGACGATGAGCTGCAAGTTTACGGGCTGGTTGGCCCCGCTGCCGTTCGTATTTTGGGTGGCGGCCTTTGGCGACCGCCACGCCGCGCGACGGCTGGCGATCGGCCTGTTGACGGCGGGGCTGACGTTCCGGGCGCTCAATCCGCCCCTCTGGCACGCTCCTCTCGATGGTTTCGCGACGTTCTTGGATTTGAACCTGGGCCGCGCCGACCGGCCGGCTCTCAATATTCCGACGATGTACCTCGGCCGGCGCTACGACGCGCGCAGCGGCGCCCCTTGGCACAACACGATCGTGTGGACGGCGATTACGGTGCCCGTCGGGACCTTGGCGCTCTTCGCGCTGGGCCTTTTCCGCTCGCTCGGCGCCTGGCGAATTCGGCCCGAGCGGCTGTTGCTTGTCGGTCATTGGGCCATTCTGGTGCTCGTGCGCGCGACGCCTTGGGCGCCTCCGCACGACGCCGAGCGGTTGTTCTTGCCGAGCTTCGCGTTCCTGGCGCTCTTGGCCGGTGTCGGCGGCGACGCGCTATGGGCGTGGTGCAACGCAGGCCCGACACTGGGCGGTGGGCGACCGCGCGTCGGTGGCAAAGCGAACGGCAGTCTCCGTCACGGAGTGTCGGAGCTACGGACTGAGCTCTTGCGAGTCCTGCCACGGGTGGCGGCGCGCCGTTGGCTCATGCGAGGAGCTGTGGTCGCCGCGCTGGCCGGCTCGGCCTCGAGCACCATCTGGTACGCGCCGCAATGGCTCTGCTACTACAACCTGCTGGTCGGCGGGCTGCGCGGAGCCGACGCCCTGGGCATGGAAGCGACCTACTACTGGGACGGGCTCGACGCCGAAGTGCTCGCCTGGCTGCACGAGCACACGGAACAGGACGAAAAGATCGCTTTCGCCCCCTTGTCGTGGGCGAACCTGGAGCTGATGCGGCGCTGGGGAACGTTGCGCCGCAATTGCTTTCCTCACGAACCGGGGCGCTACCGATGGTACGTCGTCCAGCGGCGGCCAGGCTTCTGGTCGGAGGCCGACCGCCGGCTCGTCGAGCACGGGCGGCCCGTCTTTCGCAAGACGATCCGGCCGGCGGGAGCGGGCTGGGGACCGTGGCGGCTCGACGTGCCCATCGTCGAGGTTTTCGACTACGTCGATTACAAGCGCGCGGCCGGTTCTATCCGGCCCGGCGAAGCGTGGTAGAATCGAGCCGATGCACTATCCGATTGACCCCTGGCGGATTTTGCCCGACGAGCGGCTCTAGCTGTCAATCATCGCTCGACGGAGACAAGCTCCGTCGTGGCGGCATGAAAACAGGATAACGTCGTACGGCTGCGACCCCCGATTATGCTCACGCCGGTCACGACCCCTTCAACTTGCGGAGCTCGGCGGTGAATGCCTCGACGTTGTCGGGCGTAATCACGCGGTGGTCGATGAACATGATTCCGCCCAGGGGCACGACGGAGCGGTCTCCGCGGGCCAGCGCGGCCAAGAGCCGCACCGCCTGGTAGCCGAACTCGAACGGTTGTTGTACCACGGTGCCCACGATCTGGCCGTCCTGGATGCCCTGCAAGGTTTCCTCGTCCTCGTCGAAGCCGACGAGCTTGACCTTGCCGGCCAGGTCGGCGCCCTTGGCCGCGGCCAGCATGGCGGGCGGATTGTAAGCCCACAGGCCCACCAGGCAGAGCCCTTCGACGTCAGCGGCATTCTTGACCAGCGTGTCTTCGACGTTGGCCTTGCACTTTTCCTGGCTCGCGTCGTCGGTCATCGTGTCGAGCAAGCGGTACTTGCCCAGGTCCGGACCCTCGGCCTCCTCGTGTCCGGCGAGTTCGTCGAGCACTCCTTGGCGGCGCTCGACGGCGTTCTGCACGTCGAGCTTGCCGACGAAGA
>DATLQY010001028.1:0-18471 GCA_035534975.1 Pirellulales bacterium | reverse complement strand
GACGCGATCGTCGATTTCGCCGGCACCGAGAAGTTCCTCGATTCGCCCGTCAAACATTACTCCAGCGGCATGTACATGCGATTGGCTTTCGCGGTCGCGGCCCAATTGGAACCGGAAGTGTTGTTGATCGACGAGGTGTTGGCCGTCGGCGACGGCGAGTTCCAGACGAAGTGCCTGGGCAAGATGGGCGACCTCGCCACCCAAGGGCGGACGATCCTCTTCGTCAGCCATAATCTGGCCGCCGTTCGCGGTCTTTGCAAGACTGCCATCTGGCTCGACGAGGGGCGGGTCGCGCGCCAGGGGCCGACGGCCGAAGTCGTCGGCGACTATATTGACTCAGGCGAGCGGCTTGCCACCCAGCGCGTCTGGAACCAGCCGGAAACGGCGCCGGGCAACGAAGTGATCCGGCTGCGGCGTGTCTCGGTCGAGCCCACCGCGGGCGATCCCGGCTCCGCGCTGACGATCTCGACGCCGTTGACCATCGCCTTCGAGTGCTGGAACTTCCTGCCGGGTGCCGAGCTGAGCCTGAACCTCGCGCTGCACAATCTGGAAGGCGTCTGCGTCTTCAGTTCGATCGCCCCACCGGCCAGGTGGTCGAAGGGGCTGTTTCGCGGCGAGTGCCAGGTTCCCGCGGACCTGCTCAACGACGGCGTTTACAGCGTCCGGTTACTGGTCATCAAGGACCGGGCGAACGCCGTGATCGACCTGGAGAACCTGGCGATGTTCGAAGTTCACGAAGTTGATCGGCCGCTGCGCTGGTTCGGCAAGATGAGCGGCGTCGTGCGGCCCCAATTGGAATGGTGTACGCGAGCGTTGGATGGGACGATTACGTAGGAGGCCCCGGCGTGTGTTTTTCGGCGGCACCCATGGTTTCCGTCCTGATGCCCGTCTACAACGCCGAGCGCTACGTCGCCGAGGCGGTCGAGAGCATCCTGGCGCAAACCCTGGTTGAGTTCGAGTTCTTGATCGTCGACGACGGTTCGACCGATCGCTCGGGTGCGATCCTTGCAAGTTACGCGGCGCGCGAACCGCGGATCCAATTGACGAGGCGGCCGAACTCTGGCTACCTGGCCGCGCTCAACGAGGGGCTGGCCCAGGCGCGGGGCGAGTTCGTGGCCCGCATGGATGCCGACGATATCGCATTGCCCGAGCGCTTCCAGCGGCAGGTCGCCTACCTGCGGGCGCACCCGGAATGCCTTGCCCTCGGCTGCGCGCTGGTTAATATCGACGAAGACGGCGATGTGCTGTGCGAGGAGCGGCTTCCGTTGGATCATGACGAAATCGACCGCCGGCTGCTGCTAGGGTTGGCTGGACTTTCGCACCCGGCCGCCATCATTCGCCGCGCGGCGTTGATCGAGCTGGGCGGATATCGCCCCCGGTTTTACGGCGTCGAAGATAAGGACCTCTGGTTGCGTCTGGCGGAGCGCGGAAAACTGGCGAACTTGCCCGACGTGCTGATGAAGTACCGCGTCCACGCCGATAATTTCACGTTCCGTAACTACGAGCGGTCGGTGGCCGCGTTGCGGGCGGCACTGTTCGAGGCTTACGAGCGACGCGGCCTGGCTTGCCCGGCCGATGTTTTGGCCCATGTGCCAAAAGCGACCAGCGGATTGGAGCGGCGGCGCGCCAGTGCCTGGAGCGCCGTCCATTGCGGCCAGTTCGCCACCGCCCGCAAGCACGCCTTGGCCATTCTGCGCCTTCAGCCGCGAGTGAGAGCTTCGTGGGTCCTGTTGGCATTCGCCTGGCTGGGTCCGTGGGCCGGCACACTGCGCCGACTTTACCACCGTCTCGTCGGGACCTCCGAATGAAGGTTTGTTTCGTTCTCCCCTACGCTTATCCGCTTCTCGACCCGGGCGCACGCGGCCGGTTCGGCGGCGCGGAGTTTCGCGCCGTAACGTTTGGCCGGGCGCTGGCCAGGCTGCCGGGCTTCGATGTGGCCTTCGCCGTTGGAGATCAAGGCCAGCCGCACCGACAGAGGATCGACGACATCGAAGTTTATAGCGTGCGTGACGATCCGAGCTGGGACGATCGACTGCTAGAGCGGCTGCGAGGGAGTTTTCACTCCGAGTCGAGGTTTCCCTGGTTTACGATCGAGCGTTGGCGGCCCGGCCTGGCCTGGGAGGTGCCCGCCGCGCTCGCCTGCCTCACGGTCCGCGCGATCCGGCGGCAGGTCCAACGGCGCCGCTTCGACGACCCGGCGCGCCGACGAGTACTGGAGGAGATCGGGGCCGACGTCTACGCCTCGTTCGGCGCGCACCATGTCACGGCTGAAGTGGTCGCATTCTGTCGTCGCCGCGGACGTCGCAGCGTGCTGTTCATATCGTCCGACTACGACCTGCTCGACGAGTACCAGCCTGGCTCGCGATTTCGGAACATTTACGACGAATTGGGGCACGTCTGCCATTACGGGCTGGCGCACGCCGACCTGATCGTCGCGCAAACCGCCCGGCAGCAAGCCCTGCTTCGGGACCGTTTTGGTCGTTCGAGCACATTGATCCGCAACCCGATCGACCTGACCCAAACCGTGCCGCGACCCCACCGCCGCCCCGGCGAAGGGTTCGCGCTATGGATCGGCAAGGCCGACGACTACAAGCGGCCGGAGTTGTGTATCGAGCTCGCCCTTCGGTGTCCCGAGGTCCCCTTCACAATGATCATCAATCGCGCCGCTCCCAACGTTTTCGAGACGGTCTTGACCCAGGCGCCGACCAACGTCGAGGTGGTCGAGCAGGTGCCGCTTGCACAGATCACCGACTATTACCGCCGCGCGGCCGTGCTGGTCAACACCTCGGCATACGAGGGTGTACCCAACGCCTTTCTGCAAGCCGGTCTGTGCGGGCTACCGGTCGTCTCGCTCGTGGCCGATCCCGACGGCATGTTGTCGGTCGGTCGTTGCGGCTTTTGCGCCGGCGGCGACCTCGGGGAGTTGGCCGCGGAGGTGAGACGAATCTGGGAGAACGGGAACGAAGAGTACTCGCAGAACATTGGGAACTATGTCGAGCGGCACCACGACCTGGCGGGGCGCACCGCGGAACTTGCCCGCGCGCTGAGTCTTCTGGCCGATCGCTAGTGCCGTCGCCGCTTTTCAACGGCGATTTCGGTCCCTGGCTGCGGATGCTGGGCGGCGAAGCGGCTTAGCCTGGGCCGGTTGTTTGGGTCTTATACCGGTTTTATTCCGCTCGTAGAACGGAATTCATTCCGTTAGAACACGGAAACGGAATGAATTCCGTTCTACGATGTAGGAACAAATACGGTCGAAGCTGCTGACCATGCTAGCAGGCCAAAAGCCCAAGTTTTCACCGGCCCAGGCTCTGCCTCTCTGGCCGCGCGAAGTAAAAGTATAAGTGCCGACGTCGCGCCCGCTGCAACAGCGTCAGGGCTTTTAGGAAATAGGGGGACACAACTGTCCGCACTGTCCGCAGCGCCCACAACCCGCCGGCAAGTGATTACGACCAAATGTCTTACGACAATTCTTGATGCGGACAGTCAGGTGTTTTACAACTGTCCGCGACTGTCCGCAATGAAGTTAAGTTGGGTTGTTTGAGGGTTTTGGTGGTTTTTCAAGTTCCTCGTTCCACGCTCCGCCGACCCGCTGCGCGGGTATCCCGAACGGCTCTTCGGCCGCTCTGCGGCCCCGTCTCCGCCTTTCCCAAATGCCCCAGCCTCACGAGAATCCAGAATAACTTTGGCCGTTTTTCATCGTCACCATCGTCACGCATCGTCACTCCACTATGCGGGGGGTGATCAGGAAAGGCTTGCCCAGCGCATTCGGCTGGCACAGCGATGGTGGTCATGCCTGCCTTACAGGGTCGGCGCCGGTTACGTCTGCCCATTTTTTGAGCACGCTTCGGCGACCGCAAGGCACGTCGTGAACGGTCGATTTCTCGGATAATTACATAGACTGAAAAAGTGTTTATATCGGTGTTTTTGATATATTTCATTCCCGTCTGGCGCCGCCGGATGGGCTGGCTCTCGAACCCCATCTGCTCACTATTTAGCAGCCACTGCGCGAAAATAATGCACGTCCAACGGCTCGTACTTGCCGTCTCGGCGAGCGCCCGCAATATTTTCCGCCGAATGGGAGTTCTGCAAGCTGAGAACGCCGCGAGTTGAGCATCTTGCCCGCGAGTTGAGCACCTTGCCCCGGAGTTCGGAACACTAATCAAGCTGATCCACACTAATCGGAAAGCGGGATCTATCAGCGAAGATTAGCGCGGGTCAGTGTTTCTGTCGGCGAGCGCGCGAAGTTTTCCGCCGAATTGGCCATCTTCGCGACCGTTGAGATTCAGGCCCGCCGCGTGGACCGCCAACCCAGCCAGACCCTCGCGAGGGAACACCGTCCGCCCCATTGGTAATAATACCAATGTCCAGTGATCAAGGCAATCCCCCACTCCCGCGGCGCTTTCGCTTCATCCTTCCTCCTTCCGCCTTCATCCTTCCCCTCCCCCCCTGGCAGTAAGTTAGGAATTTCAGCGTCAGCAGCATCAGCAGCGTCAGCACGAACCTGTTCACCACGCGCAACATCCTGCTGCTAATTGGCTTGCGAACGTTGCCGCGATAGCGGCGCGATCGAAGGGCCAGCGTCAGCCAGCGTCAGCATTGCCGCTGCACAGCGTCAGCATCGTAGGCCAATCGGGCCGGCGTCGATCGCCGGCAGCGGCTTCTTGATCGAGCACAGCCCCTCGGTGTTACGAGGTGTAGTCGCGCAGGATCCAATCGCACCCGGCCGCTCATCGCCGGCCGCGTTCTTTGAAGTCTTCCCGGCTCGCCTCCCATTCGACGCCGTCCAGCGCCTCCAGCAAGCGGGCCTCGGTCGCAGCCGGATCGCCGGCCACCACCTTGACGTCGAGGTTGTAGTGCAACGTGTCGTACTGCTTGCCATCTGCGGCAGTTATCCGGTATTTCCGGATAACTGAAGAGTCGCGCAACTCTCCTTCCTCAAAGATGTTGCGGATGTGGTCGTTGACAGTGCGGACGTCCTTTTGGAACAGCTCGGCCATCGCCTTCTGGGAGAGCCAGACGGTTTCGCTTTCGAGGCGGACCTCGATGCGGGCCACGCCGTCGTCGGTCTGGTAGAGGATGATCTCGCCCGATGGATCGGGGGCCGGTGTGGGCAAGTTTTTGCTCATGCCTTGCTGCTTTTGGGGGTGCTGCTTGAAGCGGCATTGTACCGCAAATCCGAGACGCGTCATAGCATGCAAGGTGGTAATTCGTCAGGGGTTACGAAGTATGGGGCGGATCACGTGATTGGTGGCGCCGCGGCATCCGGGACGACACCAACGGGCGTTCTTTCGATCGGCGCGCACAGCTAGCGGGCGCGTTCGGGTTGGGTTCGTTGAGACGCCGCTGTGCTGCCTGGACCCTGCCGATTATGGGGGCGTCGCTCGCCTATGGGCTTGCGTTTTCTGGAAAATGCAGCATAATGACGCATAACGATGTATTGTGCGCCAGACTGCTGCAGTTTGCCGAACAGTCGACGGAGGACCGCATGCCTCGCAACGCACCGAAGAAAGAGCGGATTTCGGCGTCCATCCTGCAAGAGCAGAAGCAGACTTTAGAAATACGAAGCACCTGCAAGATGGTCTGGATCACCTGGCGCGGGTGGCCGGGGCGTTGACGTCGAGCGTGGGAACGAACACCGAGAGGTGGTCATCCTCCGCCTGCTTGACGTAGGCGGACGCCCAGGTGTTCTGCGCCGACGGATTGCGCGGCGTTCCGCCGGAGAGCTTGGCACCGGCGGCCTGGAGCGCCATCTTGAGCACCTCGGCGTACGTGACGGGTTGATCGACGCCGAACTGCCCGGTCAGCTGCCCGCTTTGATCCTTGTACCCCTCGGCGATGCCTGTCTCAAAGGAGGAAGAAGACAGCCATCCTTTTTTCAAATCGCACACCGAGATGATGAGGTTGGCAATGGCGCATTGCAGGACGAACGGACTGCGGTTGAGGGGCGCGGGAACGTGCCGACGGCTGGAATTTGGCCATCGCGCGCCTTGCATTGGTGCCCAGATGCGTCTTCCATACGCGGAGCCGCTGGCCGATGCATCAACGGCATTCAGTTCAGAGACGGCGACGCGACACGTCGGGTCAGCCAAAGGCCATTCGGCTGGCCGACAGACCTTGGAACCAGCACTTGCCTCGCACGCCGGCAAAGGCGGTCATGCTGGACGCGCGGCCGATGGCGCGCCGAAACCTTCTGCCGAATTGTTCGATCGTATCGACCCAAGCTTCGGCGTTGATCTGCAAACGTTCGAGGATCGGCAAAAGAGCGGCGGGAATTGCCCCTCGCTTGTCGGTGCGAACTTGACGCCCGGTCCAATCGAGTAGTTCCAGGTACTCGTCCAGCGTCAAGGGCAGAAAACCTCGGTTCGAAGCGCGCCGCGGCGGACTGCACGGAAGTGGGTCGCCAAGCGCGTGTGGCACATCAGCGTCAGGGACCGGGCTCAGCCATGCGTCGCGCGCGGTCGTCGACGCCGATTCCATTCCGGCATCGTCTGTCGGCGTTTCGCTCGCGACGGTGCGCATTTCTTGTTGAAGCGTTTGCTGTTGGCGCGCCGCAATCCGCTCGAACGCGGCGGTGAAGTCGGACGTCTCCGGTGTCGCGGCGATGCAAGCGCGGATCGGGTTCAAGTCGACATAAATGCTGCACGTCAATAGGGCGGCTTCATCAATGACAGCCTGCGATTTGAAGCGCCCCTCGAAAAACCTCCCCGTACAGCGGTCTTCTCGATTGGCGCGGCGCGCAATCGGTTCGCACAGCGACTTCATCAACCAGGAAAGGCTCGCCAACCGTCGCTGCAACACGGCCAGTCTTTCCGGGTCGGCCTGGATCGCCTACAGCTCGGAGGGTTCCGATACCGCGGCCGTGCCGTCATCGTTGCGCCTCATCGGATGCAACTGCCACCAACGCCGAGCGATGTCTTCTTCGCTCCAGTCCCGCGCGACGTCGGGCCGGTTCCTCAAGAGCAGGTGCATGTGGTTCGACATGATCGAAAAACCGAGAATGTCAACGGCGAAGATCGCCGCCAATTCTTCGAGCCGCTCGCGCACCCAGACCTTACGGTGGTCGAAATCCTTGCCGCTGTAGCGGTCAACGCCACAAAGGAACGCGCGCCGCACACAGCGCGCGATGCAATGGTACACACCCACATCGGATTCATCGACAATCTCCTTTCGGGCGTATGCGGGCATAGCGCGCTCCTCTGGACCTCCGGGCAGAATAGGTGACGTGCGACCAGTATACGGCCGTTCCGGAGATAGGTCAAGCACCTTCCGAGAAAAAGCTGGGTGTCTTCTTCTGCCTTTCTTCTTCTGCCTTTCTTCTGCCTTCTGCCTTTCTCGGAGCATTGTGGGAAAAACCAGGCCAATCGCCGTTGCAGATTGAACAAAGCGACAACGAGAAAGTTTGTGGGGCATGATAGGGTCTGCTTCGAACGGGGCGGTTGCGCATCTCAATGAACTTCACCATATTGGAACCGTCCCGAATGCGCCGGGCAAGGGGCAAAGGGACGTCGGCACATTCAAGGTCGTTTGCATGGGCGAATTCGGCCGCACGCCGCGATTCGGACAGAACACCGGCAACGGAGTCGACGAAACCGGCCGCGACCACTCACGTCATGGCGTTGACTGCGTGGACCAGCCCTCGCATGTAGCCGTGCGAAAACGTCCGGCCGATATGGCCCCAGGGCGTGTCTCCCTCGACCCGCGGCGTGTGGTCGGAGACGATCGGCCCCTGGTAGCCGACCACTTTGTAAGTCCGCATCGCGTCGAGCATGTCGATATCGCCTTCGTCGATGAAGACCTCGGTGTACTTCGGTACGGCTCCCTGGACCGCGCGGAAGTGGACCAGGTTGATCCGGCCCAGCTTGCCGAAGTAGCGGATCTCTTCCAGCACATCGACGCCCATCTCGGTGATCGTGCCCTGGCAAAACGTGATGCCGTTCGCCGGGCTGGGAATCTCCTTCAGCAGGCGGCGCAGGCCATCGGGGTGGTGGAAGATGCGGTCCACCCCTCGCATCGAGCGGACGGGCGGATCGTTGGGGTGCATCGAAAGTCGAATCCCGGCCTTCTCGGCGGTCTCGCAGATGGGCCTGGCGAAATAAAGAAACCGCTCCCACATCTCCGCCTCGCCAACGATGCCGATTTCGTCGAACGGCTTGGCGTCCTTCACGCGGCCGTAGTCGAAAGCCCGAAAACCGGCTTCGCCACGGCCAGGTGTTTCGTAGTAGCCGACCCGTTCGTCCCAGAAGAAGTCGGGCCAGAACCGCCACTCCATCATCGGCACGCCCACATCGGCCACGGCGCGGATGGTGCGGCAGACTTTCTCGATCTCCTCGTCACGGCCCGGCTGCCCGTGGCGCGCCCGCTTGTAGAAGTCGATTGGGACCATCATCGACTCCAGCACCAGACCGGCCTCATCGCAATTCCGCTTGGCCGGCGCCACGTCTTCAGCCGTCCAAAACCCCTTACTGTCCCGATCGACGTCGTCGGTCCCCTGGAAGATCACGTGGCGGCAGCCGAGCTGCTTGAGCCAGCGGAGCGTGCCAGGCTCGACGTCCTTGAGGTTCTCCGACAGCTTCGGCATCCAGGCGTCGTCGCGCCGCAGCCCCTGGCGATTCGTGACCGGCGATTTCTTGTCGCCGGCCACGGCCGATTGGGTCGCCCAGGCGGCCAATGGAGCAATGATCAAGCGGCGTCGAAGGGCGTCCATCGTTGGGATCCTCGTGGTTGGATTTGATTGCCAGCGACATTTTGCGCTTTAGGTGCTCGCAAGGCAAAGGTGGAGTCGGCCGCACGTCATCGGCGAAGCTTTCGCTGCGCCCCGGTGTCAAGGGGGAGCGACGATCTTGTCACCCGGCACCAGTGGATCAGTGATCTTGTCGTCGAGAATTCGGCACCTGGCGAAATGTGGACCCAGTAACTTGACGACTTCGATGTGGCCCTTCGTCGGTGTGTATCTGCGCACGGTTTTGTCGGCGCCCACGACGTCGAAGGTCACCTGGCGACGCAGACCATCGGCCTGACCGATGTTGATCCAGACTCTGCCCGACTTTGCGCTGACACGCATGATCTGGCCATCGGGCACCTCGGGCAGCCCGAAAAAGCACCCAACAGCTACGATTACCGTGACGATAAACAAGGAGCGCAGGCGGAATTGGGGGCGGCGCATGAATTCACCTGAGTATGGTCCCTATAGCGTACTGACTCAACTCGGTTGCCACAATCCAAAGGGCATCGTAGGCTCGACCGAGTTGGCCCCCGAAAAGCTTCTTGCCGCCAAAATCCCGGCAGACCGGTTGCGCCCGTCGTCTGCCAGCGTCCGTTCGATGGTGGATTGCACGCCACGCCACCAACCGCAATACTGACGTCGAGCATCACATCAGGTTTCTCAGCCCCTCCTGAGCGAGGTTTCGCCATGAACCCGTCCACGCACGACGTCGCACCGCGGCGACGCCGCTGGTATCGGCTGCATGGCTCGACGTGGCTGGTGGCGATGCATGGCCTGAAAAAACTGATGATACTCGACCTGCGCGGCACCCGTGTCACCGTGGAAGGCGTCAACGATTTGCAGCGCGCGCTGCCAAGCTGCCGCATCTTGCGTTGAACTCAGGAGACGGCAATGATTGGTCGGGATCCTCGCCGCGAAGCTGGCCGAAATGAAACAGGGAAGGAATCCCCTCCGCAGTGGGGTCGACCCCGCGCAAGTCGTTACCAGTAAGGCAAGTCCAGAGTGGCCAATTGGCCCCTCTGATCGTCCAGCGGTCGCTGACATGACAATCTCCCAGGCGGCCGAACTGCTCAACGTCGGTCGTCGTTGAGTGAAGCGTGCCCGCGAGGTATTGGAACAGGGCAATGAGGTTATACCTGACGGCCAGGATGCTACCAGGCAAGTCGCCCCACTCCCTTCACCTTGGATACTGCCGCCTGGCTCCCCGCTGCCGAAGCCGAAGGCAACGGGGAGTCAGGCGGCGACCGGCGGAGTAGACGAAAAACTGGCGGCCGGTCGTTTGTAGCCGCCAACGTGAAACCGGGGCACCCGCGCAGTGGGTCGCGGGCAAGCCGACGGCATCTTTTCAAGCAGCCAGGCGTTGCGGGACACTAAGCATGGTCGCACCAGCGTGTCCTCATACTTGAGATCCCCGACGAGGGTTTTCACGTAGCAGTGTGCGTGGGCGTCGAGCGGTGCTTGGCACCGACTGCCATTATGGCATGATACGGCAAGCGCATCATGACCGCGCGCTTTGTCCGGCCGTGATGCGCATTTTTTTTGAAATTATACCTGCCCATGGTTATACCTGACGCGGCCTGCAGTGAGACCGTTTGTCACGAGAAAGTGGTGGCTGGTGGCAGAGCCTACCAGGTTTCCAAGGGGCCATACATCTCGCTATGGCCCCTTGGAAACCTGCCCCACGGGGGGTCTACTCGTCGTCGCGATCGCGCTGCTGCCTCCGCAGTGCTTTGCGCTCTGCCTTGCTCATGCGGCGCTGATGGGCGTCGATATCGGCGTCATGGGAGCGCCCGCCCGGTTTGCCTTTGCGCTCTCCGTCTCCATCCCCGTCGTCGTATTCGAAATCGTCGTCGTCGACCACCGCGGCCTTACGCGCGTCGGTCTTGAGGGCGGCGGTCGCCGTGCGGGCGGAAGCCACATCGGCCTTTTTCGACGGCGCCGGCGGCGACGCATGCGCCGGATCGATCTTGGCGCGGCCGAACCATGACTTTTTCTGGGCCGCCTCGGCGGCCCTGGGCGCCTCGGCCTTCGCCGCCGCCACCACTTTGGGCGCAGTGGCGACCTTCGCATCGGCCGTCTTTTGCGGCAACGCCTTGGATTCAGCTCCATTCTTGGCCGCACCCAGGGCCTTCGGCGGCTTTACCGGCTTCGCACGCTTGCGCGGCAGCATGCCCTGCGCCGCCAACAGTACGTAACGCGCGTGAAGCGTCATGGCCAGTAACAAGAACCAATTGCCCGTCAGCTCGCAACCCTCCTCGATCATTACCGCTCGCGGCCCGCCTTGCGGCACCAGCCAACCAAGTTCCGCGGCGATGGCCGCGACATAGCACGCCGCAGTCAGCAGCAGCAACGTGGTCGACAAGCGGCACTCTCGCATTTCCAGGAGCAGGCGTAGGCCCACGACGCCCAGCACCAACAGGTAGGCACCGATCCACCAGATGGAACCATCGCCGAAGCCGTGCTGGCCGGTGACGTGAACCATCAACTCCTTGAAGCCTTCGTGGAGACTGCTCCCCTCGTCGACGCTCATCGCCAGCCAGCAGGCGGCGGCCCAAAGCCAGATGCGGTAGCGACCGTGGTAGTCGTCGGCCTTATGCCGGCGGATGGAAAAAACCAGCACGGAAACCAGCGCGGCCAACGTCAGGGTGGTCGAGGCGAACCAGGCAGCCAGGCTTCCCTCGGCGTCGAGGTCGAATGCGGCCACCCGGCCGTCGACCGAGAACATCGCCAGGTCGGGCATCCAGACATAAAGAGCCTCCAGGCCGGCCACCGCCGTCAGCCCGGCGAGAAAAAAGAGCACGATGATCCCATAGCGCTGCGGCACCAGGTCGGTGACTCGAGGTTGCTTGTCGATCAAGGCGGCGTCTCCATAGGGCCGTGAATTAGCTACCGCGCGACGCGCCCGGGACAGCGGCGAGGCTGGCGCGGCGGCCGACGCCTCGCTGGCGCCGATGACGTCGTCGGTCAGCACGCGGCGCCGCCGCACGTCAAGTTGGCCGCTGCGGGGCAGTTGCATGTAATTCGACTTCGGCATTTCCGGCCCGACAACTGTACTGGACGATAGGCACCGGGCCCAAAACGGCAATGTGGGGGCGTTGGGCGAAACGGCGTGGTCCGCGGCCGCCAATTCACGTTGACCCATTTGCCCTCCAGGGGTACTCTCTCCACCGGCAAAAGATGCTGGGACGAAGGCACCTGGCCTGTCAGACGTGTCCGTCCCCCCCACATGGAAGCGACGACGTCCACGGATGGACACGAAACGAAAGATCGCCGTTGCCGGCGCTTTGGTTGGGCTGGCCTGCGTCGTGCAGGCATGGACCATCGGCCGCGCGGTGGTGCCGGCACAAGACTCGATCCGTTACCTCACCGTCGCGCAGGCCATCTCGCGCGACGGTTTGCTGCCGACGATACGCGCGCAGCGCGAACAGCCGCTGTTTCCCGCCCTGGTTTGCCTGACCCACGCCGCGCTGGGGCGCGCCGGGATGTCGGCCGACGGCCGTTGGGCCACGAGCCTGCAACTGGCGGCCGCACTGCCGCTGGTGCTTTCCGTCGTGCCGGTTTACCTGTTGTTCCGTCGTCTGGTCGGCCCGCGCGCCGCGCTCGGCGGCGGCGTGCTGTTTTGCCTGGCGGGCGAAGTGGCACGGCTGGGCGCCGACGGTCTTGCCGACAGCGTGCATCTTTGCTTTTTCTTCCTTGCCCTTTGGTGCGCCGGCGCCTACCTCGCGGAGCGTCGCGCCCCACGAGCGGCGTGGCTTGCCGCGGCGGGGATTTTCACCGGCGCCGCCTTGTTGACCCGTGGTGAGGCCGTCGTCATTCCGTTGGCGGTGTTCGCGACCTTGGCCTGGCGTCAATGGCGGCCCAAGGGGCGGTCTTCATGGTCCACCGCGGCGGCGGCGGGCGGCGCGTACGCCATCGGGTTGGCCGTCGTCCTGCCGCCGTTTCTGGTGGTCTGCGGAGAAACTCGCCTCGACGGCGTGGTGGCCCGAGTGCTCGGGCGCCAAGGTGTGAGCGAAACCAGGCCGTTGAACGTATCGTCGTCGCACGGCGAACTGCGAGAGCCGGTCGAGCGACAGTGGTACCTGGACGGCGCCGGTTGGTTGTCGTTCGGCCGCAAGGATTTCTCGACCAGCAGCCGCTTCCGCGGTTGGCCCGCGGCGCTGGCCGAGTTCGCAAGAGAGCTGTCGCACGCGTTCCAATTCTGGTTAGGCGGCCTGGCGCTGCTTGGCGTGTGGCGCTTGCGGGCCCGCGCCGTTCGCTCGGTCGATCGGCTGGCGCAGTGCGTGGCCCTGGCGCTGGCCGCGGCCGCGCTCTACGTATCGGTCACGTCGGGCTATCTCTCGAGTCGCCACCTGTTGGTTTTGTTGGTGTTGGGACTCGGTTGCGCCGGCGTGGGGCTGGGTGAGCTGGCCCGCGGGTGCGCCGCGATCGGCCGCCGCTGGTTGGCCGTGCCGTGGCCGGCGCGCTCGGCGCGCCGTGCCGCCATCGGCCTGGCGGCGGCGGCGTGTCTGCCGGTGTTGGCCAGGCCGTTGCACGCCAGCCGCGCCGGCCACCGCGAGGCGGCCGAATGGCTGGCTCGAAATTCCGGTGAGCACGAAGTGGTGCTCGACAGCCGTGGTTGGACCGCGCTCTACACCGGGCGCACGACCTATCGCTACGACGCGGCGCAGACGGCGTTGAGCGATCCCAAACTGGCCTATGTGGTGGTGGAACAGGAAGAGCTCGACGCCGACAGCCGCCGCGGTGAAACGCTGAGGCTCCTCGCGGCCCAGGCGATGGAACCGCTGGCACGCTTTGCCGCGCGGGGTGCGAGCGACAAGCACCACGTCGTGGTTCATCGCTGGTGTCCCGATCGGTTTCAGCAACTCGAGGAACGAATTCATGCGCAATAACATCCGTGCGTTCGTCGAGTTGGCGACCGAGGCTTTTGACCTTGACGGGCCGGTCTACGAATTTGGTTCGTTCCAGGTACGCGAACAGCGGCGCATCGCCGATTTGCGCACCCTTTTTCCCGGCCGGCCCTACGTCGGTTGCGACATGCGTCCGGGGCCGGGCGTCGACCGCATCGAGGACCTGACCGACCTCGGTCTGGCCGACGAAACCGCCCACACGGTGCTCTGCGTCGAAACCTTGGAACACGTGTTCGATGTCAGTCGGGCGGCCGCGGAGCTGGTCCGTGTCCTGGCACCGGGAGGGACGCTGTTGGTGACCACGCCCTTCGACTTTTCAATTCATGGATATCCGAGCGACTATTGGCGCTTGACGCCCGTTTGCCTAGGTCGGCTTTTTGCTCCGCTCGACGCGGTGCTCGTCGGCTGGCAGGGACCCGAAAAGCACCCGCACACGGTGTTTGCGATTGGCTCGAAAGCCCCCCTGGCCACACGGTACGTCGAGCGCGCCAAGCGATTCGCTGCGAGCTATACCCAGTGGTGCTGCGAAGCCGGCCGCCGCGAACCCTGGCCACGCAAATTGAAACGCTGGACCTGGTCCTGCTTGGGGACCCGCTCGGAACGCAGGCGCTGGCGCGAGTACCACCGGGTCCAGATCGGACTCGGCGCGTCAATCGAGGAAGCGGGGATATTGCCCATCGACAAGCCATCGCGATCGCAGGTGCGCAGAGCGGTACTGCCGAACGCCGCGTAGGCCAAACTGGAAGAGAGTTTTTCGACTGCCCCCAAGGGACACCAAGGACACACGATGAACGACACGAGCCCGACGGTCCCCCGTGTGCTGGTCGTTGGCCTGGACGGCGCCACCTACGACTTGCTCGTTCCCTGGGCCGAATCGGGCCTGATGCCGAACCTGGCGCGGCTGATGGCGGGTTCCTCGCTTTCGGTCGTCAACTCGACGCAACCTTGCATCACGCCGGTGGCCTGGACCACGTTCCAGACCGGCTGCGACCCGGCTGAACACGGGATTCTCGATTATCGCTACCTTGACCACCGCCGCCGCCGTTTGGGCCTGAACCATGCCGGGCGTAGTCGCTCGCCGACGCTCTTCGAGGCCGTATCGCACGCGGGCGACGAGGTCGTGTCACTCAACCTGCCGATGACGTTTCCGGCCCCCGGAAGTGTGCGCGGTATCGTCGTCGGCGGGCTCGACAGCCCTTCCATCGAAGCCGCCTTGGCCCCCTACCCCGCCTTCGCCGACAACCTGCGTGCGACGGGAGTACGCTACGACCTGTCGACCGTGTGGCGCCGAAAACCGACCGACTTCGAAGAACTTTCGGCCAACGTCGCCCAGACGGCGGCCAGCTTTCGAGGCCAGGCGGTCGCCGCGCTGGTCGCCGATCGGATGACCGACTGGAAACTGATGGTCGTGCAATTGCAGGTGCTCGACGCCTTCCAGCACCGTTGTTGGCACCTGCTGGCCGGTGAGGGCGAAGGGGCGCCGCGCGCCTGGGTGGCCAAGGCCCGTGAAGCGCTGGTTGCCATGGACGATTGCCTGGGTGAGCTGCTCGTGTTGGCTGAGCGAAGGCGCGCCGCCGTGGTGGCCGTCAGCGACCACGGTTTCGGACCGTTTCGCGAAAAAATCACGCTCTCCGAAATTCTCTCACGGCGTGGGTTGTTGAAGTTGCCCGGCTGGTCGGGCGCCGCGAGTTACTATCTGCGCCGTGGCGGCTGGAAGCTCCGCAAGCTTCTCTGGCGGAGGCTGCGCCCGGGGTGTAGCACGGCCCAGCTCACCCGGCCGCTCGACAGCCTGTTGGCAATCGATTGGAAGCGCAGCGTTGCATTGGCGTTGCATGGCAACCTGGGCGGGCTGATCTACCTCAACACGCCCGGCCGCTTCGGCGGCGGCCCGCTGGCCACGCCGCGACAGCGCGAGCAGGCCCTGGCCGACGTGACCGCCGCGTTCGACGAAGCGCGGCACCCCGAAACGGGGGAACGTCTTTTCATCGACACGTTTGGCACGGCGGAACGCTTTGGGATCGATCCGATCGAAGCGATGTGGCCTGACCTGTTGGCGATCCCGGCCCCCGGCTTTCACACGCGGCACAAATTCGACGCCGCGCCGCAACTTTTGCGCAACGACCCGACTTTGACCGCCACGCACCGCCGGGAAGGAGTGCTCATGGTCCAGGCGCCCGGCGTGACGTTGGGCCATGCCCTGACGGCGGAGCTCCGCGACGTCGCGCCGACCATTCTGCACCTGCTTGGCGTCCCCGCGCCGGCGCGGATGAGCGGGCGAGTGTTGAACGATCTCTTCGCCGATTGCTCGCCCACCGCCAAAGTCGCTTCGCACGCTCGGCGCGACTCGCTGGAACCGGCCGGCATCACCGACGCCGACCAGCGCAGCGTGGAAAACCGGCTGCGCGACCTGGGATACCTCGACTGATTCCGAGATCGCGATCTCGGCTCGGTCCCGCAACGAAATTGAGCTTGGCCAGTTTGCACATCTGGTCAAAGTTGATCTGAAAAGGTCGTCGTTTTGTTGCAACCTTTCCGTGGCGGCGGTAACTTGATGGTACTTTCCTTCGATCCGCCTCCGCACATGGCCGACGCCTACGTCCAAACCCGCTCGTTGACCAAGCGATACGGCAGTCTTACGGCACTCGACGATTGCAGGTTGGAGATTCGCCGGGGCGAGGTGTTCGGATTGCTCGGACCCAACGGATCGGGCAAAACGACTTTGCTGCGACTATTGATGGGGTTCCTGCGACCCAGCGCGGGCGAGGCGACGATCGACGGGCTCGACTGCTACCGCGAGAGCCTGGCGGTCCACCGCCGTGTCGCCTACCTGCCAGGCGACGCGAAGCTCTTTCCTCAGATGCGCGGCCGCGACGTGCTGCGGTTCTTCAGCCGCGTGCGGCCTAACGCCGATTTTGCCCGTTCGCTGGCCCTGGCCGAGCGGCTCAAGCTCGATCTCTCGCGACGCGTGGCGGCCCTTTCGACCGGCACACGGCAGAAGCTGGCACTGGCCGCAGTGCTGGCCTTCGACACGCCGCTGGTGGTGCTCGACGAGCCGACGAGCAACCTCGATCCGACCGTCCGTAGCGACGTCTTGGCGCTGGTGCGCGAGGCACGCTCGGCGGGCCGAACGGTGATCTTTTCGTCGCACGTGCTCGACGAAGTCGAGCATGTCTGCGACCGTGTCGGCATCCTGCGGCAAGGGCGGCTGGTGTGCTTGCAACTCATGGCCGAATTGCGCCGCCAACACCGTATCCGCGCAACGCTCACCGCGCCCTTGCCGAACGTGCCGCACGAGCTGGCGGGCCAATTGGAGATTGCCGTCGATGATGGCCGGCTCACGGTGCTTACGCCCGGAGAGCTGTCGCCCCTGTTGGGTTGGCTGGCGACCTTGCCGTTGGCCGAGGTCCAGATCGAGCCGGTCGGGCTGCGCGCCGTCTACGACCGCTTTCACAGCGCGGCCAATGGAGGCCGCGCATGAAATGGGCACTGTGGATCAAGGCGATCAGCGACGCGCGGCCGCTGTTGATCGGGCTGACGGTGCTGCTTTTCGCGTTCCATTGGCTCTTCGTGTGGCTGACGAGTCTTTTCAAGCCTGACGCGCTGGATACGATTTACAAATCGGTTCCGCCGCAGTTCTTGGCGCTATTGGCGGTACCGTTGGCCAAAATGATGTCGCCCACCAGCCGCATTGCCATGGCCTACATCGACCCGGTGGTCGTCTTCGCAACGGTCACTTGGGGCATCGCCCGCGGATCCGACTGCGTTAGCGGCGAGATCGACCGGGGCACGATGGAGATGCTGCTGGCCCAGCCGGTGCGCCGCGTTTCGGTGATCTTTACCCACGCCGTGGTCACGACCATGGGAGCGGCGATCATGTCGCTGGCTTCCTGGTTGGGCACGTGTCAGGGGCTGGCCAGCGTCGATTTCGGCGTCGAAGTGGCGCGGGCCGACTTCGTACCCGGCGCGCTGAACCTGTTCGCCCTGATGTTCTTTCTGGCCGCTGCCAGCACGTTGGTGTCATCCTGGGGGAGTTTTCGCTGGCGGACGATCGGCGTGATGGGCGCTTTTTACGTGGTCGAGCTGGTGATCAAAATCGTTGCCCGGCTGGCGCCCGGGTTCGATTGGCTGATGGTTTCCACCTTTTTGGGGGCTTACGAGCCGCAGGTGATGATCATCGAGCCGGAAAGGGCTTGGGCGATGTCACTGAGCCATGATGGCACGCTGATCGGCTTGGGGTTGTTGTGCTATCTGTCGGCGGCGGTCGTGTTTTCGAGGCGGGACTTACCAGCGCCGTTGTAAGTGGGTCAGGTTTCCAAGGGGCCATATACCCCGTAGCCACCCAGTAGGGGAACTCGTGAGAGTTCCGATTCGTATCCGAGGCTTCGGAATTCTTACGAATTCCGCTACGAATTGCCCCGAACGTGGGGCGGTTCCCAAGCTACCATGTTCTTTGGGGGCCCCACAAGCTCGCATGGCGTCGAATGCCCCTTTCAGGCATAATGCCGACCGTTTTACCTACCCTAGGGGCTTACGCCCCATCGATCGAAAGGGAGTTGCCGCCATGATCGTTCGCGTACCGGGTTTCCTGTTCGTCGCTTTCGTCGTCGTCGGCCTGGCTATTTCGCCGGCGCGTGCCGACGACCCAGGCCAGGAAGATCTCGACCGGGCGATCGCGGCCAAGCTGAGTGCCGACTCGTTCCGCACGCTGGGCGACGTGGCCGACCTCTGCCAAAGTGCGATCGACAAGGGCCTGGCGCCGGCAAACCTCGACTTCGCCAAGCAAATGTTGGCGGGCGCGCTGCTCGAGCGGGCTTCGGCCGTTTGCGCTCCGCTTTTGGGCGG
>DATLQY010001027.1:0-2339 GCA_035534975.1 Pirellulales bacterium | reverse complement strand
CAAAAGCGCCGGAAGATACAGCGGCCAGAATACTACCGCCGTAAGCGTCCGAAACCACTTTGGGCCGCTACGGTCGGCGCCAGGCGCCAAGCTGACCGCCACGGCCACCGCGCCGCCGAACAACAAGTAGAAGAGCAGTGTTGTCGTGAGGTTCGCTGGACGGCCGCCTCGGCTTGCCGCCGCGACAGGGTCACTGCCGATTCCTCATCGGCGAGTTGCCTGGCCAGGATCTTTTCGTGCGCCACGACCTTCACCGCGTCTTGCAAGGCCGCCCGAATGGACTCGTCCATCTCGCGCACCGCTTGCTTGAGCAACAACTCCGGGTCCTCGTATCTTTCGATCAAATCGCTGAGGTTGGCGGACAAAATATCCGTAAGACGGTTCAACCAACGCATTGGGTTCTCCTTTGATCAGGCCTTGGCGAGCAGGGCCCATAGAGTGTGAATCATGACGGGCGTCACGGCGGTGTAGCACGCGGCCCACGACAGAACGAGCCGCCGCAGAAAGCATTCGCGGCGGCAACGGCGCTGGGGCGAAAGCGTGTCGGTGAATCCGGCCAGCCCCCGGTACAGCGAGTACGTTCCGAACAGCCCAGCCAGAAACGGCAGTACCAGGCCGAGCCAGAAAGTCGCGTGGCGCACGGCCGCGGGAAGATCGAAAATGGCGACCGCCAGACCCAGGGCCGCGTAAATCGGCAGAATCCCCACCAGCGCGACGGCCGCCGTCGCTTTCGCCTTGAGTGATTGGATCACCACGTCGAGCATCGTTATCCGCACACCGGCGAGCAGCCCATAGAAGTAGAGGCTCGGGAGGCAGATGCCGGTGGCCGCGATCAGGCCGATCGCGTAGGCGGCGACGAGCGCCTCGGCCGAGCCGTCGAGCCAGGGCCCGCGACGTGTTTCGCCACCAAGCGAATCGAAGGTCGCGATGGAGTCGGCCTCTCCGGCCACGAGGTCGCGGATCGGGACGAGCCGCGGCCACTGGCCGGCTGATGTGAAAACCAATGAAAGCGCGACGCCGAAGAACACGAACCCGATCAACGCGATCGCGAGGAACTTTGGCAGTAACAGCGATTGCAACGACGGTTCGCGAACCAGGCGCTCCAGTCGATCGCGCCGCTTGAGAATGAGTTCGACCAGATCGGCGATACCCGTCTTCCCCGGCCCTTCGGCGCTGGGCGTCGATGGCGGTGGTTCGGCCGGCGTGGCTTCGATGGTCCCGGCGTCGGGCTGGGTCGCGCACCGAACGTCGCAACCGGCGGACATCCCTGCGACGTTCGGATTCATCGGTTTTCCCTCGGCGATTCGGTGCAATAGTTCCAAGCGCTGGGTGGTGGTCATTGGCATCGACCCTAATGGACGAAGTGGAATTGGAACAAGCCGAAGAAATAGAACAGCTCGGCGCCGATCACGCCGACGAGCACGAGCCACCAGGTGGGCGCGGTTTCGCGTCGCGGTTCAAGGCTGCGCATGACTCGCTGGAACACGTCGATCATCGCCACACCCACACCGGCGAAGACCGTCAGGTTCACCGTCAGCACGAACGCGGGGTGCGGTACGGCCACCGAGAAGAACCAGTTGATGGGGATCGACGCAATCATCGCGAGGCCGCCCCAACTCGTCGTGACCATCGCCGCGAGAAGCGTGCTGCTGGCCGGCAGCCGCGAGCCGGAAAGGCTGTTCAAGATGTAGAGTGCCGGAAGCGGAATTCCCCACGCCAGTCCTGCGGCCAACGTGCAAGCCATTCCCTTGTAAAGCACGTCGCCCGTCCCGCCGAGCAACCCCATCGTCATTCCGTAGGTCGTGGTCCCTAGAATGGCCGTTGCCATCAGTGAGCACCAGACCCACCACCGGTACCGCGCCGTGCCGTCGTTCCACGCGACGGCAAATTCCTCCGGCATCCGCAACGCCTGACCAACGTGCGAAATACCAGACCGCAAATGGGCCGAATGCATGACGAGCCTCCCAGTCAAGCGCCGAATCAGTTTCAACGCGCTACCAACCGCGATTGCGAAGAGGGATTAACGGGCCTTTTTTCGCCGAGATGGTGCAGCCTGAACACTCGTGCCTGAGGCGAGGTCGCACACTACCGTCGGGCGAGCGCAGCAGAGAAAAGCCATCTCCGACATCCCCCCGCCATTGAACAAGCCGCGTAGCGGCGTTCCTGCAAACTGCGCCCCTCCTTTTTTTCACTCCCTTACGCGCCGCCGAAGCCATTGGGCAGGGGATTTGGAGTGGCTTTTCTTTGCGTAGCGTCAGGCCGGCGTCGCGGCGCAGTCGCCGCCACGGCAATGGAAACGAAAAGGCAGCCCGCCACCGCCCGCCGACAGCCGTCTCGGC
>DATLQY010001026.1:0-3293 GCA_035534975.1 Pirellulales bacterium | reverse complement strand
GCCGGCGAATTGACCGTTGCCATCGACACACTCATGCCTCCACCCGCCTGGGCGCTATTGGAACGCGAACTGCTGCGCGCCAATACGCGGGCATGTGAGGAGTTCTACTCGCGCTACTTCGACGACCGCGGCTACCTCGAGTGCGTCGAACGCTGGGGTGGCGACGACGGGCCGGACGACGCCATCGAGAACGTCAACGATTGGCCGCTATTGCACGCACTGGGCGCGCCCGATTCGATCCTGCGGCTGTACAAGACGGCCTGGGAAGGGCACCTGCGTCAATACACGGAAGCGAAAACGCGCGAGGTCGAGTTTGCGCGCGACGGCATGTATTACAAGGAATTCCCGGTGATGTTCGACTGGTTGCACAACGGTGAGGGACTGACCGTCTTCAACCTGCAGGGCCTCTCTGACCCGCGCGACGTGAAGTTCCGGCACCGCGTCCGCCGCTTCGCCGGTTTCTACCTCAACGAGGACGCCGGCGCGCCGAATTACGATCCCAAACACCGCATCATCCGCAGCCTGTTCAACGGCAGCCGCGGGCCGCTTTTGCGCAAAGCGACGGCGCTCGATTGGGCGGGCGACCCGATCGAGGTCGAAGGGCGTTTCCAGCCAGGTCACGGCGAGCGGACCTATTCCGAAATGCTGGCCCATTTCGCCGACTATACCGACATCCTCGGCGACCATCCGCAGAACCTCTTGGCCACCTCATTGGCCACCAACGCCTTCCTGCTCACCGGCGAGGCGAAGTACCGCGATTGGGTGTTGGAATACGTCGACGCCTGGCGCGAGAGGGCCGGGGCCAACGGCGGCGTTCTGCCCACGAACGTCGGCCGCGACGGCACGATCGGCGGCGACTGCGGCGGACGCTGGTACGGCGGCGCCTACGGTTGGGGCTTCACCGTCGTCGATCCGGTCACGGGAAAGCAGGTCCACCGCAACACCCACCACCTGGCCCTGACGGGCTTCGGCAACGCGCTCTTGCTCTCGGGAGATCCCAAGTACGTCGACGTCTGGCGACGCCAGATCGACGCCGTCAACGCGCAAGGGAAGCAAATCGGCGGCCGGATGATGTACCCTCGAATGCACGGCGACGACGGATGGTACGCCTTCGAGCCGGCGAAGTACAGCCATGGCGCGGCGGCCGTCTACTACTGGTCGATGGACCCCGCCGATCGGGTCCGCGTCCCGGCCTCGGCATGGTTCGACTACCTGGCCGGGCGCGACGCGGGTTTTCCCGAGCGTGCATTGCGGGCCGATTTCGAGACCATCCGGGCGAAGGTCGACGGCCAGCGTCGCGACACGACCACGCCCGACACGCGGTTGGCCGACGACCCGATGAAGTACAACCCCGCCACGGTCGAAAACCTGGTCAACTTGATGTTGGGCGGCCTCCACCCCGGCCATCAAGGATCAGTGCTCCACTGCCGCCTGCGATTTTTCGATCCTGTGAATCGCCGCGCGGGTATCCCCGACGACGTCGCGTCGCTGGTCGAGAAGCTCTCGGCCGACGAGACGGTCGTAACCTTGGTGAACGTCAACCAGTCCGACGAGCGCGCGCTTCTCGTGCAGGCGGGCGGCTACGCCGAGCACCAATTCCTTTCCGTCCGCGCGCCGGGTTGCGACGTGGCCGTCGATGGACCGCGGTTCGCCGTGCGGCTGGCACCGGGCAGCGGGGCGCGGCTGACGATCAAAATGCGCCGCTACGCCAACGCTCCGACGATGGCGCTGCCGTGGGAATGACTATGACCCCGCAAGCTGACCGGTACCTTGCCATCAAGGCAGTCATGATGCCTCGCGATACGAACCCGCACGGTACGATCTTTGGCGGCGTGCTCTTGAGTCATATGGACCAGGCGGGGGCCGTCGGCGCGCTGCACGAGATCCGCCGGTCGGGGTGGCCGGCGCATCCGATCGTTACCGTGGCGATGAACCGAGTCGAGTTCCACCAACCGGTGTTTGTTGGCGACCTCGTCAGTTTCTGGACGAGCCTGGTGCGCGTCGGCCGCACGTCGATCACGGTCCACGTCGCCGTCGAGGCCGATCGTGGCGGTGAGGTCGTCCGCTTGACCGAGGCCGAGGTGGTTTACGTCTCCGTCGAATTGGCCGGCGGCCGGCGCCAGCCCGTGCCGATTCGGGGGGAATGACACACGGATCGTCGTGGGACACTCTTTCCACCTGCCATAAGCGCCAGATTTCCTCGTTCCCACGCTCCGCGTGGGTACGTTCCTCGTTCCCACGCTCCGCGTGGGTACGTCTCTTCGGCCGCTCTGCGGCCCGTCTCCGACCTTTCCCAAATGACCCCGCCTCCCAAGTGCCCCCCTCGCGCGAGTCCAGAATAACTTTGGTCGTTTTTCATCGTCACCATCGTCACGCATCGTCACTCCACTATGCGGGGGGTGATCAGGAAAGTCTTGCGGCGATTGTGGTCTGCCCGTTTTTTGAGCATGCGTCGGCGACCGCAAGGCCCGTCGTAAACGGTCGATTTCTCGGATAATTACATAGACTGAAAAAGTGTTTTCTATCGGTGTTTTTGATATATTTCATTCCCGTCTGGCGCCGCCGGATGCGCTGGCTCTTGAACCCCATCTGCCCACGATTTGGCAGCCACTGCCCGAAAACGATGCACATCCAACGGCTCGCGATTGCGGTCCGCCGAATGGGAGTTCTGCAAGCTGAGAACACCGCGAGTTGAGCACCTTGCCCGCGAGTTGAGCGCCTTACCCCGGAGTTCGGAACACTAATCAAAGCTGATCCACACTAATCGGAAAGCGGGTTCCATCAGCGAAGATTAGCGCGGATTAGTGTTTCTGTCGGCGAGTGCCCGCGAAGTTTTCCGCCGAATTGGCCATCTTCGCAACCGGAGAGATTCAAGCGCGCTGCGTGGACCGCCAACCCAGCCAGACACTCGCGAGGGAGCGCCTTCCGCTCCATTAAGAATAATACCAATGTCCAGTAATTAAGGCAAGCCTCGCTCGTAGAACGGAATTCATTCCGTTTCAGATGTAGGCCACGTGTAATCAAACGTCGCCGCGATCGCAGTGCGAGCGATCGGCCAGCGTTAGCACCTCGCGATCGCCAGGTTTCCCGTCGAATTTGAAGGTCGAGATGAGGCCAGCGGAAGGAAAGACAGGATGCCAGGATGAACAGGATCGAACACGGCGCTCCCGGGCGTTCCCAATCCATCCTGTGAATCCTGAAATCCTGGTGCGCCAGGCGAAGCTTGGTTGATCTAGTTTAGCTGAAAGGAGCTGAACCATGTAAATTGCTCGTTCGACATGTAGCTGACCCAG
>DATLQY010001025.1:0-5172 GCA_035534975.1 Pirellulales bacterium | reverse complement strand
CTTGACATCCGTCGAACGATACGCTTTGCTCTTACTCACGGGGACGACCTCCTGTAACGGGGTTTGGGGGGAATTCAACAACTCCACTCTAAACCGCTTTCGAGGCGTCCCCGCTCTTTTCCTACCTATAGCCAACTACAGTTCTACGACCACCAGCCAACCAGCTCAAGGAAGCACCGAACCGGGTGATAACTGCTGGAGGAGCCTCGTCGGGAAAAGTTGCCGAAGGGGCCGGTGCCTGGGGTTGAGCCGGGCCGCGAACGATTTTCCATTTCAGCAAGTAATTTGGCCAGGCGACGCCACGGTATCCGCGAGCTACGCGAGCACCGGGTGGCCGCCCAGTACGACCCGTTATGGGCCGACGAGCTGCACAGCCGGAACAATCACGTACTCTGGCTGTTGCTGTGTAATGCAATGAAAGGCGCCCAGCCCCCAGGCCAGGTCGACCGCGCGTTGGCCGGCGATCCGCCGTGTTGGAAACAGTCTTCCCAGCGTGTCGAGAACGAGTCCATCGGCCGGGTCGCCATATTGCGGCGCGACGACCAGGCCGTTGGCGACGTAGAAGTTCATGTAGCTTGCCGGTAGCCGCTGGTCGCCGTGGAACAGCGGCCGTGGCATCAGCACCGGCACGACTTCCAACGACCGCCCTTCCGCGTCGGTCGCGGAACGGAGCCTGCGGAGATTGTCTTGCAAGGCGGCATAGTTCGCGTCGGCAGGATCTTCTTCGACCGCCGCGACGACGACTCGCGCGGCGACGAAACGAGCCAGCTCGTCGATGTGTCCGTCGGTGTCGTCGCCCGCGATCCCCTCGCCCAACCAGATCACGCGCCTCGCGGCCAGGTAGTCGGCCAAGTAACGTTCGATGTCGGCGCGCGAAAGGTCCGGATTGCGGTTGGGGTTCAAAAGGCACTGCTCGGTCGTCAAGAGCGATCCTTGCCCGTTGGTGTCGATCGCTCCCCCTTCCAGCACGATCCCCGGCTCGTAGCGCTGGTAGCCGAGCGACTCGGCGACGAGTCGCGGCACCTGCTGGTCGTGATCGAACGGCGGGTACTTGCCGCCCCAAGCGTTGTAGCCCCAATGGACGAGGGCGGGGGGCAAGCCGGGCCGGCCAACGAGGAACGTAGGCCCGTGATCGCGGGTCCATGCGTCGTTCGTCGCGATGTCGTGGAGCTTGACGCGCGGCAGATGGCCCACCAACCGGTGAGCTTCGCTCATCACTTCCGCGCCTCCGGCCAGCACATGCACCTCCTCGACCGCGGCCAGCGTCCGGACCAGTTCAGCCCACACGCCGGGAATCGGCTCGAATGCCTCAGGCCAGCTCTCGCGGTTGTGGGGCCATGCAAGCCAGGTTGCCGCGTGTGGTTCCCATTCGGCCGGCATGCGATAGCCGAGCAGGGAGGGAACGGCGGATTGCGGATTGCTTATTGTGGATTGCATTCGGTTGTGCGTCGGTAGGAGCTCTCAATCCCGGTACCGTTTCACCAGGTCTCCGTAGGCGTCGATCCGCCGGTCGCGGAGGAATGGCCAGTGCGTCCGCACGACGTCGATCTGGTCGAGGTTGCATTCGACCAGGAGTGTCTCCTCGTGCTCGTGGCTGCCGCGGGCCAGAACGTTGCCGTTGGGATCGGCGACGAACGACGCGCCCCAGAATTCGATGTTCCCTTCCCAGCCCGTCCGGTTTGCCGCGGCCACGAACACGCCATTGGCGATCGCGTGACTGCGCATCATCGTCTCCCAGGCGGAGTGCTGGCTAGCGCCGTATTCGGCCTTTTCGCTGGGGTGCCAGCCAATCGCGGTAGGGTAAAAGATGATCTCGGCCCCCGCCATCGCCGTGAGCCGGGCGGCCTCGGGATACCACTGGTCCCAGCAGACGCAGACCCCCACGTGGCCAAAACGTGTGGCGCAGCTCAAAAACCCCAGGTCGCCGGGCGTGAAGTAGAACTTCTCGTAATAGAGCGGGTCGTCGGGGATGTGCATTTTGCGGTACAACCCGGTCTGCCGTCCGTCGGCGTCGAAGATCACGGCCGTGTTGTGGTACAAGCCGGCCGCCCTACGTTCGAAGAGCGAGCCCACCACGGCCACTCCGTGTCGCCGCGCGGCGCCGGCGAGGGCTTCGCTGGTCGGGCCGGGGATCGGTTCCGCGTCGGCAAAGCGGGCGTGGTCTTCCGACTGGCAAGGGTAGGGGCCGGCAAACAGCTCCTGTAAGCAAACGATCTGGGCGCCGGCCGCGGCCGCCTCTCCGATGCGGGCCACGGCCTTGTCCACATTGGCCGACTTCGCCGCGGCGCAGCTCATCTGTACCAGGGCGACCGTCACGCGGCCGGGTCGCGGCCCAATTTCCGCGTGCGAGGGGTTGGGAGACGTCATGCCGTGATGTTACCCTAACCATGGTCGAAGGCAAAGTCACCCAAAGGATCATCCGATGCGTCGCTACGGGATTCCGGGCTTGTTCATCACCGGCACCGGCACCGGCGTCGGCAAATCGTACGTCGCGGCACTCATCGCGCGTCAGCTCGTGGCCGAGGGTCGGCGCGTGGGAGTTTACAAACCCGTCGCCAGCGGCTGCCGTTCTGACGCCGGCGCGCTGGTGAGCGACGATGCGCTGGCGCTGTGGGAGGCGGCGGGAAAACCGGGTGAGCTTGAGCGCGTTTGCCCGCAGCGATTCGCCGCAGGGCTGGCCCCGCACCTGGCCGCGCGGGCCGAGGGACGGCGCGTCGACGCCGAGCTGCTCCGCCAAGGGCTCGACTACTGGAGCGAACGATCGGAAATCGTGCTCGTCGAAGGGGTCGGCGGGCTGATGTCGCCCTTGACCGACGACGAGTACGCAGCCGACCTGGCCGAAGACATGGCATTTCCGCTCGTCATCGTCGCGAGAAATGAGTTAGGCACGATCCACGACACGCTGGCCACTCTGGTCGCGGCGGCCACATTCCGCCACGGGCTCGACGTCGCCGGGCTCGTGCTCTGCGACCTGCCGCCGGAGCAACTCGACCCTAGCGCCGAGTCGAATGCCGACGAGCTCGCGCGGCGCTGCGTTCCACCGCTCTTGGCCCACCTCGCCTGGGAGGCCCGCGAATTCAACCGCGCCGTCGATTGGTTTCGACTGGCCGGGCAAGGACGAAAGCCGTACCGTTGAAGCGGAAAGTAACTCGCCTTTTCCCGGTGAGTACAGTACGATTTGGGGGACGGCGTGAATACGTCCAGGTATCACGCGATTGTCGGCCTACGGCCGCGTTACCAGGAAACACCGATGAACACTCGACTCCATCTGGTAATGTGGGCGACCGCATTGGTGTCGGTGTCGCCGGGCGAGGTGCGCTCGGCCGACGATCGGCCAAAGCGGCCGAACGTGTTGTTCATCATCGCCGACGACCTCTGCACACGGCTTGGCTGCTATGGCGATCCACTCGTTCAATCGCCCAACATCGATCGCCTGGCCGACCGCGGAGTGCGCTTCGACCGGGCATACTGCCAGTTCCCGCTTTGCAACCCGAGCCGAGCGTCGCTGCTCACCGGACGCCGCCCCGACGCCACCGGCGTGTACGAAAACAGCACCCAATTCCGCCGCAACATTCCCGAAGCCGTTACCTTGCCGCAAACGTTTCTCGAGGCGGGTTATTTCGTCGCGCGCGTGGGCAAGCTTTTTCATTACGGTGTGCCGAACCAGATCGGCACCAGTGGTTTGGACGATCCGCCCTCCTGGCGGCAAGTGGTGAATCCGCGTGGACGCGACAAGGATGAAGAGGAAAAGATCTTCAGCCTCGTGCCGGGCCAGTTCGGTGGCACGCTGAGCTGGCTGGCCGCCGACGGCACCGACGAGGAGCAGACCGACGGCATCGGCGCGGCGGAAGCCATCCAATTATTGGATGCGCACCACGACGAGCCGTTCTTCCTGGGCGTAGGTTTTTACCGCCCTCACACGCCTTACGTGGCACCCAAGAAATACTTCGACGCGTACCCGCTCGAGAAAATAATCCCATCCGTAGTGCCGGCGGACCATCACGCCGGCGTGCCCTCGCCTGCGTTTGCCAGCGGCATGCCGGAGCAAGACCGCATGGACGATCGGCTGCGGCGCGAGGCGCTCCAGGCGTACCACGCCTCGACCACGTTCATGGACGTGCAGCTTGGCCGCGTGCTCGATGCTCTGGATCGGTTGGGGCTGACTGAGAAAACCATCGTCGTTTTCACGAGCGACCACGGCTATCACCTGGGTGAGCACGGTCTGTGGCAGAAGATGAGCATCTTCGAAGAATCAGCTCGCGTGCCCTTGATCATTTTTGACCCGCGTGCGAGGAGCAATGGCCACACCTCTTCGAGGACGGTGGAGCTGGTCGACCTGCACGCGACCCTTGCCGATTTGTGTGGTTTGGAAGCGCCTGCCGGTCTGGACGGCAAGAGCCTGCGGCCGCTCTTGGAAAACGCGAATGCCGACTGGTCCAAGCCCGCCTACACGCAAGTCTGGCGCGGTCGCCCGCCCGGCGAAGTCCGAAAAGTGGGCCAGAAACCTGAGGGCTTCATGGGACGTAGCATCCGCACCGAACGCTGGCGATACACCGAATGGGACGGCGGACGGAAGGGGGTTGAGTTGTACGACCACGACGTCGATCCGCGGGAATACCACAATTTGATTCTCGATCGAGAGTTCGTCGACGTCCGAACGGAGATGAAGCGACTGCTCGGCAAGTAAGCTTCCAACCTGGCATACAATTCGGTGCCCGGATACGCCGGATCCGCGACCCACGGGGCGGCGCAAAAAAAACGGGGGCCTCTGACGTGCCAAATACGCTTTGGCAATTGCTGGACGATCAGGGGCAAGTCAACCGTCAAGCCGGAATTCGTCAGAGGCCCCGCGGGCCAGTCGAGTTTAGTTGCCCGGCCGTTGCCGGCCTGGCGAACATCTTTAATAGCACGCCGCGTGCCATGCGCGAACCAACTTGACCATCGGCATGAATGACGGGCTGTAAACATCTATCTGAAAAGCATTTACGATTCTCTAGCAAATCCGAATACCCTTCGAGATCCATGCTTCCCGACGTCCGCGCCGGCGAGCCATTCCACGTCACGTTGCGTCATCTTGCGCGGAAAACGGTCCGATACGGCAAAAGCATCCAATACGTCTCAGGTTGAGACACTTTCACGTCAATCTAGTTGTAAAGTAAACCCTAGCAAAAG
>DATLQY010001024.1:0-10197 GCA_035534975.1 Pirellulales bacterium | reverse complement strand
TCCCCGGCCACTGGCGAACGATGTACGGCGTGCTGCACGTCGTTTCCGATTTGGGCACGGTGCCGCCGGAGGAGTTGCTCGACGAGCCGGCGCCTTTGGCCGAGCTGCGGCCGTTCGTCCGCGACTGGAACTACGACGAATTGGCGGGCGAATTGCCGCAGGTCGACGCCGTCCGGTCATTCGCCAAGGGAAAGGAGTTGTTCACCGCGATTTCCTGCGTCGCCTGCCACAAGATCCAGGGCGCGGGCGGCCAGGTCGGCCCTGAGTTGGTCGACCTGCGCAAGCGTTTCAAGCGTGAGGAGATCCTCCGCGAGATGATCGACCCTTCGAAGGTGATCAACGAAAAGTTCCGCACGCAGGTCATCGAGACCGAGGACGGCGAAGTGGTGACCGGAATCGTTGTCAGCGAGGACGAGACGTCGCTACGCGTGATGGCCAACCCGTTGGAGAAGTGCGAGCCCAAGCTTGTCCGCCGCGACAACATCGAATCGCGCGATTTCGCCAAGGTCTCGATGATGCCGGCCGGGCTGTTGGTGACGCTCAGCAGAGAGGAGATCCTGGATCTTTTGGCTTTTGTCGAGCACGGCGGCGACCCGAACGCGCCCTGTTACAAAAAGTAGGACGGATCTCGAACGTGGGGCGGGTTTCCAACCTGCCATGAGCCCGTAGGGTGGGCACCGCCCACAGGAATTCCCGGTTCGAGGAACCGTGGCGTGGCCATTGTGCCCTCAAAGGCGCCAAAGGCCGACGATGCCGTCAACGCATTCATCGACTCGATTCGTGCGGAGATTTGGTCGATGAGAGATGACGGCGTGCTATGTAACCGGCGCGCGACGCCGTTTCCCTGCCGGGCAACACACTCATGACCTTGCCGCGAGTCAAAAGAATTGCGCTGGCGAGCGGCGTCATTCTGATCGGCATCGGCGGCGCGCTCGTGTTTCGAAAGCCGGCGGAGGAACCGTCGCCACCCCCTCTTGAGGCCGACGTATCGCCCAGGACGCGGCGGCCCGCCCTTCCGCGCGCCCCTTCGCCCGACAGCGTGCCCCGGCTGCTGGGCCAAATCGATGCTCTCGAATCCACGGAAGATCCGCGCGCGCCGCCGGCCGAGCGGAAGTCACCGGCCGAAGGCGATGACTCGATCGTGGCCGATCCGCCGCCGTTGCGGACGGTGATCCACAAGATTCGTGACGGCGATACCCTGACGTCGCTGGCACGCCGCTACCTGGGTGATGGCGGACGATTTCAGGAGATCTTCGCCGCCAATCGCCAACACTTGCCCGACGCCGACGTGCTGCCCATCGGGGTCGAAATCGAAATCCCCATCGGTCCGCCGTCCCAGGCTGCGGTGGAACTGCCGGACGAGCGCCCTTTGGTGCCGGTTCCCCAGTCACCGCCCAATGGAAAAAAGAGGGCGCGGAAAAGCGGAGACTCCGAGACGCGGTGATTCGGTTCTCCACGTGTCATATCACCCCGCACCTTCCTTGAGGGGGTTTTTGCGCCTCTTCCACGGAATCTGCAGTTGCTCGACCCGCAGGTCGATGAACTCGGCGATTTGCTTCTCGACGTGCAGGCCTTCTCCGAGCAGTTGCGTGCCTTGCAGGCGGGTGTCCAGCTTGCGGTTGAAGAACACCATCTGGTCTTCCGGATTGGCGGGGTTCTGCCGATCACGTTTGAGCGCTTTGTCGATCTTCTCGGCTTCCTTCAGTCTGGCCTCTTCACTGGCGCCGACGGCGATGTAGAACGAAATCCATCGGCGCATCGCCGTGCTCTTGTACGAGTCGGACGCCCTTAGGTTCTTGTACCGCTCCTTCGGCGAAAGGAGCACGATCGCCTTGACCCTTTGCCCCTGCATGACGGTGTTCGAGCTGGGAATTTCCCAGTCGATCGTGGCCCAATTCATGGCGACGATACACCCCATCTCGGAGCCGATCAGGCAAAGTTTGTAGATGTTCAAACGCTCGGCGTCATGCTCGGTCAACAGGAAGTTCTTGGCCTTTTCCAAGTCACCCTTGACGCCGAATTCGTCGATCTTCACGGCGCTCATCAACATGTATTGATCGAGCGTCATCTTCTCGGCGTCGAGCTTGAAGTTCGGATTGTTGGTTCTCGTGCTGTCGCCGTGACCGCGCAGGTCGAGCGCGATCAGCGCGTGATGGCGCCTTTGCAGATAGATCGCAAGTGATTGGAACTCGTGGCGGTTTTCCTTTTCACCGTGGACCATGATGATCGGCACGGTGTCGTGGCCGCGGACGCCGTCGCCCGGATAATAGGTGCAAACGATATGCACGCCGTCGCTGGTTTCCAGGACGAGGTCCTTGGGCGCCGGCAATTCATCTTCGGGCGTCAGGCCCGCTTCGTCGTCCTGAGCGGTGACCGCGGCTGGGGGCGTGGCCGCCAAGACCGTTGCCAGCGCAAGCGAAAGATGCCAGGACGTCCGCGAGAGAAGGGAAGATCGTATCGGGTAGCGCATGGCGGCGAGCACCTCGCGAGGGAAAAGGAGCCAGGAGTCGGGAGTCAGGAGTCTTTCGCCCCCTAACGGCATGTTAGATCGGCCCAGGGAGGGAGTCAACAAACCGTTGCCAACTTCTCTCGCCGGCGCGATAATCGCCCCATGCGCGACTTGGAACACGAGTCTTTGAGTCATGACGCCGTCCACGGCTATATCGCCTTCACGTCGGGGGCGGCCGAGACTGGGGAGGTGTCGGAACGCGAGGTCATCGATCACCCCTGGGTCCAGCGGTTGCGGCAGATTCACCAGTTGCAAACCGCCTGGTGGGTCTTTCCCACGGCGGAGCACACGCGGTTTCAACACGTGTTGGGGACGATGCACCTGGCGAGCCGGGCCACGGCCGCGCTCTACGACAGCCTGGCTGAAGTTTGCCCCGATGTCCCGAGCCGCGCCTATGTCGAATCGTTGCTGCGAATGGCCGGCCTCCTGCACGACGTGGGACACGGCCCCTTCGGCCACTTCTTCGACGAACATTACCTGGCCGATTTCGGACTGACGCATGAATCACTCGGCGGCACGATCATCCGCGGCGAACTGGGCGAACTGTTGGGCCGAATTCGCCGCAATCCACATGGACACCTGGGCGACGGCGAACGGCTCGATCCAAACCAAATCGCCTTTCTCATCACCCGCCCGGCGATATCTCCACAAGACCCTCCGTCGGCCGCAGACGCGCCACGCTGGCTCAGCCTCTTACGAAGCCTGTTCTGCGGACTCTATACGATCGATAACATGGACTTCGTGCTCCGCGACGCCTACATGTCAGGCTATTCCACACGAGCATTCGACCTGGAACGCTTGCTTCACTACAGCTTTTTCAGCGACGCCGGACTGACGATCCACGCGCGAGGGCTGCCTTCCTTGGTTCGGTTCATCGGCGTGCGGGCCGAGCTTTTCCGATCGCTCTATTTCCATCGCACGGTGCGGGCAATCGATCTGGAGCTGGCCGAACTTTTCGCCGACAGCAAACCCTACTTGTTTCGCGGCAATCCGTTGGACCACCTCGACGAGTACCGGCGGTTGACCGAATGGTCGCTCCTGGTCGACGTGTCGCGCTGGGCGGCGAGCGGCGACGAGTCCCAGAGAGCCATCGGCCTGCGTTGGAGGCGGTTCCTCGACCGGCGGCTGCGTTGGAAGATGGCTTGCGAGCGAACGTTGTTCTTCACGCCCGCCACCGCCGAATCGGGCAGCATCTTCAGCCACGCGGCGTTCGTGGAAGAATCGCTGCGGGCCAGATTACCTGGCGGTTTGCGATCGCTTCCGCTGCGAGTCGATCTGGCGCGGCACGTCCACCGCCCGGGCACGCGCGGCCCGACGGCGGGGCAGAACTACTTATTCGACGGTGCCCACGGTGAAATCCTCGCCTTGACGGCCGATGAATTGTTCCGGCAAATACCGCTCAGCTTTCGCATCTGCCGGGTATACGCCGAGACCAACGCGCACGACGCCCAGTTGGCCGCCGCGCTCGACTCCCTGATCGAACCGGGCGGGAGCGACGACAAGACCAACATGTGAGCCCGGTAAGTGATGAGTCGCTGAATTCGTACGAGTTCAGACCGGCCACCTTCGAGATTCGGAATTCTCACAAATTCCGCCACATCCCTCGCGTCAGCGCAGGCGGAACTTGTAGTTCTTCACATCGGCGCCGATCGTTTTTGGGTAATCGCTAAAGGCATCGTAGATGCCACCGCGGCCGGGCTTACCGAGAAATCGGTATTGCCGCAGTCGGTTGCCGCTGTACGACTCCTTCCCGCCTGGAATGTTGACCAGCGATTTCGTCAACACGCTCTCTTGACGCATGATTGTGTCCGTCGCGGGGTTGTAACGGACGATCTGCGGGTGCCGGTTGAGGTCGCTCCAACGACGAGGGCCCCCGGCCTGACAGGCGACGGGGACGGCCAAGGCCAGCGCGGTGAGCATAGCGAACGTGAAGACACGGAGAACGGCGATCATCGAAGCGGCTCCGGTTGAGCGAGTTGCCAACGCTCCAGCTTACCGCGCCGCGGCTGAGCACGCCAGAGTTCAATGACGTCGAGAATGAGACATCCACCACGTTTTTCGTGCCAAATTGTTTCAATTTCGGCCGCGTGCAGTGTACGCCCGCGCCGTGGGTCAAAACGCGGGGCTTGACCCCCTTGGGACGGCCACTGAGAATCTAAGATTCCAATCATTGTTCAAGATAGGACCGTTCGTACATGCCCGCAACCGGCCAGGTTCCTAACGCCGCGGGACGCTTCGGCGATTACGGCGGGCGGTACGTGCCCGAAACGCTGACCCGCGCGCTCGACGAGTTGGTCGTGGCCTACGAGGCGGCGGCCCGCGACGCGAGCTTCCAGGCCGAGCTGGACGACTTGTTGAAGAACTACGTCGGCCGCCCCTCGCCGCTCTACTTTGCCCGGCGGCTCAGCGAGCGCTGTGGCGGCGCGCAAATCTACCTCAAGCGGGAGGACCTGAATCACACCGGGGCGCACAAGATCAACAACACGCTGGGCCAGGCGCTGCTCACCTTGAGGATGAAGAAACCGCGGGTGATCGCCGAAACGGGTGCCGGCCAGCATGGCGTGGCGACGGCCACGGCCTGCGCCCACTTCGGCCTGGAATGTGTGGTCTACATGGGCGAGGAGGACATCCGCCGCCAGAAGCTCAACGTGTTCAACATGCGGATGATGGGCGCCGAGGTGCGGCCGGTCACGAGCGGCTCGCGGACGCTCCGCGACGCCATCAATGAAGCCCTGCGCGACTGGATGAGCTCGGTCGAGCACACGCACTACATCATCGGTTCGGTCGTGGGTCCGCATCCCTTCCCACGGATCGTCCGCGACTTCCAATCGGTGATCGGTCGCGAGACGATCGACCAGTGCCGCCGGCAACTTGGCCGTTTGCCCGACGCGGTGGTGGCCTGTGTCGGCGGTGGGAGCAACGCGGCCGGAATGTTTTATCCCTTCGTCGACGAAGCCAAAGTGGCCCTGTACGGCGTCGAGGCGGGCGGGCGCTCGAACCGGCCGGGCGACCACGCGTCGCCCTTGTCGTTCGGCTCGCCCGGCGTGTTGCACGGCAGCTATTCTTACGTGATGCAGGACGACGACGGCCAAACCTGCGACGTACATTCGATTTCAGCCGGGCTCGACTATCCGGGGGTAGGTCCCGAGCACAGCTACTGGAAGGACAGCGGCCGGGTCGCCTATCTCCATTGCGGCGACGCCGAGGCCTTGGCCGCGTTCGACACGCTGGCCACGAACGAGGGCATTCTGCCGGCGCTGGAAAGCTCGCACGCGGTCGCCAAGGCGATGGAAATTGCGGCTGGACGTTCGCGCGACGAAGTGCTCGTCGTTTGCCTTTCGGGCCGTGGCGACAAAGACGCGTTCGAGGTGGCGCGGCTGCGGGGAGAGGCGATTTGAAGGAAGGGATGTCGGAACGTGCGGTTCCTCGTTCCCATGCTCCCGCGTGGGAACGGCTTTTCGGCCGCTCCGCGGCCCGACCTTGTTAGGGCGCTGGCCTGCGCGCGGTTGCCGCGGATGGCTGCCCCAGGATATACTTCACGAGGGGTAGTCTGTCGTAGGTTAGGCTTTCCAGCCTGACTGCGCAATTCATGATTCCGTCAGGCTGGAAAGCCTAACCTACGATCGGCGCAATTGTCTCGCACCGCCGCGCGTGCGGAATAGAATTATCGAAAGGACTCGCCATGAAAACCGATCAGCCGGAATTGAGTGGTAGTCCCAAGACCCAGCGACCGGGCGGCGGCTCGGCGGGCGCCGACGGCGATGGGGAAAAGCAATCGTTCGCCGAAACGGCCCTCAAGCTGGGCGGTAAGAGCGATGAGGAAGCCCGGCGAACGGGGGCCATCGACAAGGCTGATGACCAGGTCGAGGCCCTCTTTCTGCCACAATACCAGACCACCGCCAGCCCGGCCCACCGCGCCGTTTGGGAGGGCCGGGTGCCCGTCGAGTTGTTCTCCTGCCCCCCGCCCGCCACGCCGCCTCACGTGGCCAAAGTCATGGAAGACTCGTTGGCGGTGGTTCGTCGCCATCGCGAGGCGGGCACGGTGCTTGACGAGCAGCGCAAAGTATCGAACCAGGTACTGGAAGAATTGGCGACGGCGGGCTATTGGGGATTGTTGGTCGACCGCGAATACGGCGGTGCCGGGGCCCCGTTCGGCTGTTTCGCGCCGTTTCTGACGCGGATGGCGATGCTCGACCCGACGACGGCGGGCATGGCCTCGGTCCACGGTTGCATTGGGGCGGTCGATCCGGTTCGCACGTTCGGCAATGTCGAGCAAAAGCAGCGGTTCCTGCCTCGGCTCGCCAGCGGCCAGAGCCTTTCGGCCTTCGCGCTCACCGAGCCCAATGCCGGCAGCGACCTGACCGCGCTGCGGACCCGCGCGGTGCTTGACGGCGACGACTTCGTCGTCAATGGCGAGAAGTTGTTCATCACCAACGTCGTGCCGGGACGCACGATCGGGCTGGTTTGCCTGATCGACAAGTGCCCCGCCGTGCTGATCGTCGACCTGCCCGCCGAGGAGAACGAACAGTTTCAGCTCAAGCGGTACGGACTCTACGCGCTGAAGCACACTTACAACCAGGGGATCGTGTTCCGCGATTTGCGCGTTCCGGCGGCGAACCTGCTGCGGCCGACGCGCGGCGACGGCTTGACGATCGCATACCACGGCCTGAACCTGGGCCGCATCGCGCTGTGCGCGACGGCGGCGGGCAGTATGCGGTTGATGCTGGCCAGCATGTTGCCCTGGGCCCGTTTCCGCAAGACCTACGGCCAGGCGATCGAACGGCGCGAGCTGGTCCGCCGGCGTCTCGGCCGGATGGCAGGGCTGATCGTCGCGGCCGACGCGCTGGTCGAGTGGTGCTCGGGCTTGATCGATCAGGGTTATCGCGGCGAAATGGAGTGCATCGTCGCCAAGATCTTCGGCAGCGAGGCACAAAAGGAAGCCGCCGTCGAGCTCTTGATGAAAACTCACGGCGGCCGGTCGTTCCTGCACGGCCACGTGTTCGGTGACAATGTCCACGAGTTCCTGGCCCCTTGCATTTACGAGGGCGAAGGCGAGATGCTCGGCATGGCCTTCTTCAAGTCGCTGGTCAAGCAGCACGGCACGCGTTACTTCGAACCGATCGGCAAGACCCTGGCGGCGGTGGGCATCAAGAAGCCAAACCTGCTCAACCCGGCCCACGCCTTGGCACTCAAGGGACCGCTTTGGGATTACGGCAAGTGGTGGCTCGGCCAGAAGCTGCACGTCGCCGGCAAGCCGGAGTTGCCGGCCATGCCCGACGTGCTTCGCGAGCACGCCGAGTTCGCGGTCGATTGGCTGGCCCGCTCGCCCCTGGAGGTCAGTGGCACGATGCGCAAGCACCAATTGGCGTTGGCCGACCGGCAGTGCCGGATGGCCGAGCTTTCGCGGCGCGTGCAGGACGTGATGATCATTCTTTGCACGAGCCTTTACGCCGCGCGCCAGCAGGACGAATTGGTGCGGGCGGCGGCCGACACGTTCTGCCAGGATCTCCGCCGCCAGCTCAGCGGCCGCCGCCCGTCCGACCGGCACTTCCGCGCCATCACGAAACTCGGCGAGCAGATCGCCGACGGCGGGTTCAAGTCGATCGCGGGGCTGAAGGCGGGCGAGATTCTGATGCCTTACGAGAACGATTGAGCCGCCCTATGCCGCCATGCGTTGCGGCTCGACCCCCTCGAACAAGTTCACGGTCTGGAGCATGTTGCCTTCGGCGTCGTAGAACTGGACCAGCCCGACCTCGACCATCCACATGGCCATGAGTCCCCCGGCGCGGTATGAGCGGCCGACGCAGCGCCCCTCATCGATCAGGATCGTCTCGTTGAGATCCGACCTGGCGGCCTTGCGGAATGAAAGCGTTCGAAACGTCCGGCAAACCAGTTCGCGGACCACGTTGGCGCTGGGAGACACGCGCATCGAAGCAACCTCCTGTCGCTGAAACCGGCATCCTGCCAAGTTCCCCAAAGGCGAGACTATAACCGCCGCCCCGATCCAGGGACAAGGCGAACCGCCGTTCGTCCGTTCATTGGTATCGGCCGGCGCAATACGTCCCTAGTTGCTGAACACATCGAGTCGTCTCGGAACCCGCCGTTGGCCCCGCTTCGCTAATCGGTGTAATTTGCCGAAGGAACCCAATCGGTCCCCGCCAAGGGCAGCTTGGCCATGGCGGCGGACTCGACCGTTAACGCGACGAGATCCTCACGCTCCAAGTGATGTACGTTCGACTTGCCGCAGGCCCTCGCCAACGTCGTCAGCTCCATGTTCATCACGTTCAGATAGTTCCGTAGTCGACGCGCGCCTTCCTCCGGCTCCAACCGCTGTTCGAGCTGAGGGTCTTGTGTCGTGATACCCACCGGGCAACGGCCGGTGTGGCAGTGGTGGCAAAATCCGGGCGATGTGCCTAGCCGCTCATAATCAGCCGTGACGTCCGTCCGATGGTCCCGCGACCCGTACTCGTGGCTGTTGCACCGCAGCGCCATGAGCACGCTCTGGCCGATGGCCACGGCGTCGGCCCCCATCGCCAGGGCCTTGGCCACGTCGGCCCCGTTGCGGATGCCGCCCGAGACGACCAATTGCACGGTGCCCACGACGTTCATCTCCTCCAGCGCCTCGACGGCCTGCCGCAGCGCGGCCAACGTGGGAATGCCGGCGTGCTCGATGAAGACCTGTTGCGTGGCCGCGGTGCCCCCCTGCATGCCGTCGATCACGACCACGTCGGCCCCCGACTTGACGGCCAGCTTCACGTCGTTGCGCACGCGCGAGGCGCCCATTTTCACATAGACCGGCAGGCGCCAATCGGTGATTTCGCGCAGTTCGGCGATCTTGATCGTCAGGTCGTCGGGCCCGGTCCAGTCGGGGTGCCGGCAGGCCGAGCGCTGGTCGATTCCCGCCGGCAGCGTGCGCATGCCGGCCACGCGCTCGCTGATTTTCTGCCCCAACAACATACCTCCGCCGCCGGGCTTGGCGCCCTGGCCGATCACCAGCTCGATCGCGTCGGCCTGCCGCAGGTCGTCGGGGTTGAAGCCGTATCGCGACGGCAGGCACTGGTAGACGAGCGTCTTGGACGACTGCCGCTCCTCGGGAGTCATGCCGCCGTCGCCCGTCGTGGTCGAGGTGCCGACGGCGGTCGCGGCCCGGCCGATCGCCTCTTTGGCGTGGGCCGAAAGCGCGCCGAAGCTCATGCCCGCGATCGTGATCGGAATGGCCAACTCTACCGGCTGCTTCGCGAACCGGGTTCCCAGCACGGTCTTGGTCAGGCACTTCTCACGATAGCCCTCCAGCGGGTAGCGAGATAGCGACGCGGTGAGGAACACCAGGTCGTCAAACGTGGGCAGCCGGCGCTTGGCGCCAAGCCCGCGGATGTCGTACAAGCCGTGCTCGGCAGCCTGCTCGATGTATGCCAGCACGTGCCGGTTGAACGATGAGCTTTCTTCGAGATCGGGGCGGTGGGGCCGCATGATGTCGGCTTCACGCGGTCGAGAATCAGACATTTTCGCGATTCGTGATTGTAGGGTGGGACAGGAGTGCGCAAAATGCCGCCGTCCGGTGTTGGGAGCGTTATCCCAGTTTTGTTCCGCCAAAGCGTGCAGCAAGCCATGCCACCGGCTTGCCCGGTGGTCCGTGACGTTGGCAGCTACTCAAAGCCGGTCTCCGTCGCTGTCGTCGTACCCCGATT
>DATLQY010001023.1:0-4685 GCA_035534975.1 Pirellulales bacterium | reverse complement strand
CTCGTAGCCGCGCCGGGTGTCCCTGGCGTCGCTGGCGCGCCGCCAGGTGCGGCGGCATTTGTCGCATTGGGGTTTGTCGCGTTGGGTTGTTGCGGCGCCGCGGAGGGCGTGGCGGCCGCGACCGGCGCGGCAGGTTGATCGGACGAGCCGCACCCCGCGATCAGCAGCGACAAGAGCACGAAACTCGCGTAACTTAGGGGACGGCTCATGACGACCTCGGCTTGAGATACGAATTGGAAACCGTGCGATCACACCACGAACATCGAAACGTATTGTTACCGCCGGGGAGGCAAATGTCCAGATGATTCTTGTCCCGATGACTCCGTTACTCCGCTGCTATAGATCGAGCTCATCCAACTTGTCGATCAAGCTGTCCAGTTCGTCCTTGGGCGTTTGCGACTTTCCGCTTTGGCGCTTGGGAATGCCAATGTCCATGCCCACGGCGTCGCGGCCAACTGCGACCAGCTCGACGTCGCGTTCGATCACGGCGACCTCCAAGGCGTCGGGCGCGCCGAACAACTTTGACAGGTCGATTTTCAACCCACCCGCCGCGCCGTCGGGGCTGCCGGCGATGGCCGGTGCCTTGTGCTGCGGGAAAATGATCGCGTTTTCCGGACATACGCGGCTGCACGCAGGACAACCCTTGCGGCAGTTGTCGGGCTGTTCGACCAGGATCGACTCGGCGGTCCCAACGCCGTAAACGCCGAACAGGCAGAAGTCGAGGCACTCCAGGCAATTCGTACAGCGGCTGTAGTCGATCACCGGGTACCAGCGGCGGTTGGTCGGTTCGTCGATGCGAACGGGCTCGGCGGGGGCGCCGCCGTTGGAACCGGAAGCGTTTTGACCGTTACCCGCCACGTTGGTTTCGGCGGGTTGGAGATAACGCTCGACTTGTTCAGGTTTGGGTGTGCCGCCAATCCAGTTCATCAGGCCGAGTCCGACGGTCTCGACGGCCGATTCGCGCTGGATGCGGCGGACTTCCTCGATGAACGCCGCCGCCTGGTCGCGAACACGCAAATCGAGACAGTAGATAATGCGATTGGGCAACTCCCGGGCGTCTTCGACGCGTTGAGTTTCGTCGTCGCCGGCCGTTTCGTCCTCGTTCTCGTTCTCGTCTTCGTCGCCGTCTTCGGCGGCGGGAACCAGGAGAATCGTGCCGACGCGGCCGCGGATTCCGTTGCGGTCGAGCGTCCAATGGGCCGCGCGCGAGTAGAGCCAGCTCAAGACGACCATGTCGCCTGAGATCCCTTGCAGGCAGAGCATGCCCGTCCCGTCGGGCGCCAGGTCGTACAGGTGGGGGATCACGGTGACCTCGAGACCGCGCTCGAAGAGCAGCCCGGCGACGATCTCCTCCTCAAGCTTGCGCTTGGCCGGGTTGGCGCTTTGGCCCTGCGAAATCACCACGGTCAGTTTCTTTGCCATGTCAACTTTCGTTCATTTGCCCCTTGATGGTTCTCTCGGCGATGGCCCAACTCGCTTGCAGATGCGCCAAGTACTCTTCCGGCGAAAGGAGCGCTTCGCCCGGCCCTTGCATCTCGAACAGCCATCCGGCCCCGTAGGTATCCACGTTAATGCCTGACGGGTCCGAGAGCAAGTTGCCATTGAGCTCCAACAGTCGCCCGGTCATGGGGGCGTAGAGCTCGCTTTCGGCCTTGGAACTCTCGATGGCCCCGATCGCCTGCTTCTCCACCAGCGGCGCGCCGGCGTCGACCGACCACTCGAGGAAGTAAACGTCCTGCAATAGCCGCACCGCGTAGGCCGAGAAACCGAAGCGGAAACCGTCCGTCGCCGCCGATGGTTTGGCCCACATGTGGTTCTTGGCATAACGGCGGTCGGCGGGGAACCGCGCGGCGAACTGGCCCATCTGAAAAACGAGTTCATGCTCGTCTTCATTTCGGCTGCTTGTTCGTGGCATAGGGGTCGAGCGCGAAGCATGCCATGCCACCGGCTTGCCCGGTGGTCGCTGACGTTGGCTGCTACTCAAGGCGCCCTCTCTTGTCGTTTTCCCCCATTTCCCGTCGGCTGCCAAAGGCAGCCGACGGGAAATGGGGGAACAGAAAGGGCTCGGGTTGGCCGTATGTAGCCGGCCAACGTGAAACTCCACCGGGCAAGCCGGTGGCATCCTTAGAACCAGTTACCGATTATCGGTTGCTTTGTCGTGTTTCAGTTTGCATTGAATTGGTTGGCGGTGCCCACCTACGATCTAAGTGTACCGCACCCCTTGGTGCTCCGGCTCGAAGAAAGACGGCAGCAGCGCGTCGACCCTCAACAGCCCCTCCCTGCTGAGCGTCACCCGGTCGCCGGCGATCGACGAATACCCATCGTCCGCGTGCGCTTGCCAGACGTCGCGCCATTCTTCGAGCACGTCGACGCCGAACTTGTTCCGGAAATAACCTGCCTCGACCGAGCCCGTCTTGAGCTGCAGAATCAGTTCACGGACCAGAAGCTGGTGGCGGGTGGGCCTCATCCCGCGGTACAGCGGCAACTCGCCGCGTTCGAGGGCTTCGAGGTATCCACCCCATTCGGAATGGTTCTGGTAGTGGACGCCCGAGGCGTGTCCGAAACTGGCCACGCCCGTGGCCAACAGGTCGCTGCCGCGCCAGAGGTTGTCGCGATAGCTGAAGTTCACCTTCCGCTTGCACTTGACCAGCGTGTAGCCGCTGGAAACCTGGTAGCCTGCCGCGAGCAACTCGTCGAAGGCGTAGTTGACCCAGGCCCGCTTCGTGGGCCAGTCGGCCACGGGCGTTTCGGTCTGGTGGCCAAGAATGTCGTGGGAATAAACCGTGTTGAACGGAAGCTCCATCTGATAGATCGTCACGCTGTCGGGTGAAAGCTCGATCGTGCGGCGGATGTTCTCCTTCCAGTTGTCCCAGGTCTCGCCGACCATGCCGCTGATCAGGTCGATGTTCACGTTGGGAAAATCGAGGGCCTGGATCCAATCCCACGATTTGTAGATTTCACCCGACAGGTGCGCGCGGCCGTTTTCCTCAAGTACGGCGTCGCCGAAGTTCTCGACGCCCAGGCTGAGCCGCGTTACGCCCAGCTCCTTGAGCGTGGCCAGTTTCCCTTGTGACAGCGTGCCCGGCTCGCACTCGAACGTGACCTCCTCGGCGTGGTCCCAGTTGATGTTCGCGCGCAGCCGGTCGACGAGCGAAGTGAGCTGTTTGGCGCTGAGGAACGAAGGCGTGCCGCCGCCGAAGTAGACGAAGCGGAACGGCCGGCCACCCATCACACCCAGCCGGCTCACCAGCTCGATCTCGCGCGACAGCGCGGCCACGTACCGCTCGACGTCGCCGGCCGCCTTGTCGGTATAGACGCGGAAGTAGCAGAACTTGCACCGCTTGCGGCAGAAGGGAATGTGCAGGTACAAACCCAGGGGCACGTCGGTCGGCGGGCTTGCCAGCGCGGCGCGCACGTCGTCCAGCGCGTCGGCCGACCATTGCGAAAAGGGCGGATAGTTGGCGATGAAGTAGCTGCCGACTTCGGTCTTGACGGTTGTCATCAGGAGTTGGGCGTTAGGAAAAAGGCGTTAGGCGTTAGGAAAATGAAAAGGCGCTTGGCGCAGGCATAAGAGCTACTTAGGTCGTTCACAATGTATGGAATCAGATGTACGGTTGCCGGCTCTTGCCTAACGCCTAACGCCTATCGCCTTCCTTCGCTCCAAAGCAATACAGATCGCCCGCATCGTTGCCGATCACGAGCTTGCCGGCGGCCACGGCGGGCGAGGCGTCGAAGCGTCCGCCCGCCTCGTACTGCCAGACCTGTTCGCCGGTCTTCAGATCGACTGAGACTAGCTGTCCGCGGTCGGTGCCGATGAACACCCGCTTGCCGGCCACGACCGGCGAAGAGTCGATCGGCGCCTTGACGGGCGTGCTCCACACTTCGGCGCCGGTCGCGGCGTCGAGCGCGTGGATCAACTTGTCCTTGCCGCCGAACACGACCAGCCCTTCGGCGACCGCGGCCGACGACTTGACCTGCTGCCCCTTGTTCTTGGGTTCGAAGGTCCAGTCGATCCGCTTTTCGCGCCATTTCACGCCGCAGAAGCGGCTCCCCTGCGTGCCGAAATAGACCATGTCGCCGATGGCGGCGGGCGTGCTCAAAGTCGGGTCCTGGATGTCGATCTGGTCGACGCCCGAGCCGTCGTCGAGATTGACGATGTGCAGCCGTCCGTCACAGCCCGCCAGAAAGCCGCGGTCGCCGGCGACGCAAGGCGAACAACGCAGCAAATTGTCGATCGAGTAGCTCCACACCTTCTTGCCGTCGGCCGGCTCGACGCAGTAGAGGTTGCCGTTCTCACAGGTGAATAACAGCTTGTCTTGGTCCAGCTTGTCGCGGTAGAAATTGGCCCCCGCGCTGATCTCGTTGTCGATGGCCAGCGACCACTTCACGTTGCCGGTCGCAGCGTCGAAAGCGTAGAATTTTCCGTCGGTGTCGCCGACATAGACCACGCCGTCGCGGACGGCCGCGGCCGCTTTGAAGCCCAGATCGGTGTGGAACTTCCATCTCTCTTCGCCGGTGGCCAGGTCGAGGGCGTAAAAATCGCCGCCGTCGAGCGCTCCGATGTAGACCGTGCCGTCGACGATCGTCGCCGTGGCCTCGAACGAGGTGTCCTTGAACGAGCGTCTCCAAATAACTTCGGGTTTGTCGGGCAATTCGCTCGCGGCCACGCCATCGCAAGTCGGACC
>DATLQY010001022.1:0-10388 GCA_035534975.1 Pirellulales bacterium | reverse complement strand
GTAGCGCCGAAAGGGCCGGTGCTTCACCCAGCGCCGCCAGCAGCTTGACGCCAACCTCCTCGTCGCCCGATTGCTCGAAAGCCCCCATCAGCCGATCGATTTCCATGGGCCCCACGATCTTGAGCGATTCGGCAAGCTGGTCAAGTTGCGCGCCGGCCATGTGGGCTTTCGAAAGCACTTCCACCGCGGCCGCGCGTGTGCTCGTGGTTCGCTCGGCGTCGAGCTGGTCCAGCAAAAAGGCCAAGGCGTCCGGCGAAACTTCCGTCAGTCCGCCCGGCACGGCCGCCAGCGCCGCCACGCGCAGCTCGTCCGGGGCGCCGGAGTCGGCGGCGATCTTCAGCAAGCTCCCCTTGAGCTTGCCGGCCTGCTCCGGCACGATCGGCAGCGCTCGCGCAGTGACGACGGCCAATGCGATCAGGGCCGGTTCGTCGCCGCCCAGGACCTCCGCCAGTCCGGCGATCCAGCCAAGGGGGATTTCCTTCAGCCCGGATCGAGCCATGGCCGCCAGAGCGCTGGCGCGTTCCTCCGGCAAGGCCGCGGCATTTCGCAGGCGATCCGAAAGCAAGTCCTGGATCTCCGCGGCGGAAGCCAGGCGGGCTAGTTGCCGTTCCAAATCGGCGCGCTCAGCGGCCGGCAGGTCCGCGGTGCCGAGCCTCCGGCGGAAATGGCCGGCCAACGCACCGCCCCATTGGGGATGACGGCCCGCGATCCAGGCCGCCGCCTGTTTCAATGCCGGATCGTCCGCCTCCAGCAGCGGCGCGGTGATCTCGGCGGTGAGCCCGCCGTCGGGCATCTGGTCGAGCGCCACCAGCGCGGCGCGGCGCGTGAGCGAATTGGAGCTTGCCAAACCTTTCGCGGTACCCTGCCGATCGGCGATCTCGATCAAGGCAAACGTCAGCGAGTGCTCCAGTACACGGTCGGCGGGCGATCCTGCCGCGGCCAAAAGCGCCGCCACGGCCGCCTGCTCGCCGGTGCGTCCCAACGCCTCGGCTGCGGCGCGCCGATTGTGCCACGATTCGCATTCGAGCAGCTCGATCAGCCTTGGCTGCGCCTGGCGATCGCGCCACACGCTGGCCGAATGGATCGCGACCTGGCGCACGGTCTCGTCGGCGTCGGCCAGCGCCGCGCGTGCGACGCCGCGCGCTTCGCTGCCGTCGATCCGAGTCGCCGCCCAAACCGCGTTTTGCCGCGCCAATGCCGATTTGGCCGTCTGCGCCGTGGCGGCGAGCGCTTCCACGGCGCCAACACCGCGGCGGCCCAGTGCTTCGATCGCCCTTCGGCGCACGGCCGGCCGCGAATCGTCCAGACGGCGAACCAGTTCTTCAGACATTGCCTCCTCCCACGCCAGGCGCAGCCCGCGCGGGTCGGCGTGCGGCTTGACGCCCGTCCGCCGCACGCGGTAGATCGCCCCCAGCAGGTCCGGCTTGCGGAGCTGAGAGGTTGGGCAGCAGAGCTTGTACCAGCCGCCGGTGTCGACCACGATCAGGCTTCCGTCGGCGTCAGCCAAGACGTCGGTGGGGTGAAAGTCGTGATTGCTCGATACCAGGAAGTCTTCGTTTTGCGAGGCGAAGCTGCCCCCCTCGGGCGTCAGCGCGTGGCGGGTGATCTTCTGCATATTGAAGGCCGCGGCGAACAGGTTGTTGCGGTACTCCGCCCCAAATTGGTCCGATTCGTACCGTGCCAGACCGCAGGGGGCGGCGGGCCCCAAATGGACCAGCACGGGCATCACGTCGGGAGCGGTCCGCGGATGGCCGTCGATGACGTCGTGGACCTTGCCGTAGACGCCGCCATAAACGGCGTGAATCAGCCCGTCGCGCAAGCCGCCGCCGGGGTGCTGCAAGAATGTGGTCGTGAAGATCCGTTCGCCGCCGGGCGTGAAGACCACATCAACCGGGTTATCCATGCCGCCGGTCATCACCGGCTCGATTCCCGAGCCGTCGGGCCGGCAACGAAAAATGTGCGCGGCGCGGGTCACCAGCGGCGGCCGGCCGGGTCGATCGTAGGTCTGCTCGGCGAAGGCGCCTTTGCACCAGTAGATCCAGCCGTCGGGGCCGGCATAGGGCCCGTGCAGGTCGTTGGCGCAGCCTGTGAGCGTCTTACCTTGAAACCATTCCAGACGCTCGTCGGCCTTTCCGTCGCCGTCGGTATCGGTGAGCTTCCAGATGCTGGGCGGCGCCGAGACGTAGAGCGAGCCGTCGAGCCACATCGTCCCCTCGGGAAACATCATCCCCTCGGCGAAGACCGTGCTCGTATCAAAACGACCGTCGCCGTCGGCGTCGTGCAGTCGTACGATGCGGTGCGGCTTTTCGGCCAGTTGTTTTTGCACATTCTCGTTGGAGCCGGATGAATCGGCCACATAGAGTCGGCCAAGTTCGTCGAAGTCGGCGGTAATCGGCCGGTCGACCAGGGGCGGCCCCGCGACGTGGACGATCTCGAAACCCGGCGGAAGGGTGAAGGTGTGGCCGTTGAGTTGCGTTTCGCCGGCGCGGGCCGAGGTGGCCATGCCCGACAATACCGCCGCCAGGGCGGCTGCCGCCGTTTTGCAGGGGAACGGTTTCACAGGGCGAGTCCTTGGGATGGAAGTCTTGAATCATCGCCGCGGACCGTTGCGGGGCGCGCGAGCGGTTTGGTGTCCAGTTTAGCCCATCGTACCGCAGGGCCGCCAGTCTTTGCCTTGCGAATTCGCAGTTCCAACGCGCGCCGCACAGCAGCGGGTAGGCGTCTTATTTGTTGGTGATTTATGCGGCGATAGCATCCGGATTGCGGGAAATAGCACCGAAGGTGCGGCGCTGTAATAGCCAGGGGCAACGCCCCTGGTACGCGGACGCGCGCCAAACCTCGTAAAGCCCCAACGGGGCGCGCTAAGCGTCGCGGCGGCAAAACGCTCAGCGCGCCCCGGTGGGGCCTACAACAGGTTTTCGTTCCGCGACCCAGGGGCGTTGCCCCTGGCTGTTGCGGCGCGCCCTTTCAGGGCGGATGGCGTAACCGCCCTGTGAAGAATCCCCGAATCCCTAATGTACTCCAAGAACAGGAAATCCTCCACCAACAATCGAGGCGCGCGCCGCATCGCAGCCAGTGGGATGGCAACTCGCGTGACACGGCGCTACCGCGTGGTTATGATGGTCGCTGTTACTGCACGCGGCCAAGAAGTACAACGACCTCGCTTCGCTCGTCCGCAGCCAAACCGAGGGGGTTGGCAACGTCCACTACCCCGATGGTTCCAGGAAGCTGGTCGCATGTCTCGTTTATCGCCGCGGAAGCTGGGCCAATCCACACGGCGCTCGCGCGAGGAGCCGCGAGGTCGAACGCGACGCGTGTCGCTGGAATGCCTGGAGCTTCGCCTGGTCCTCAACGCCGCCGACATGCGTTTCGTGGGCCAGGCCTTTCTCGATTTGCTCGGCCGCCCGGCCGATTCCGCCGGGCTGGCGTACTGGACGGGCGAGCTCGACGCGGGCGCGCCGCAGAGCGGCATCGCCCAGCAGTTGACCCATAGCGCCGAGTACTACGGCAACGAGATCATCAAGCCTGCCTACAAGACGTTCCTCGCGCGCGATCCGGACACGTCGGGACTGAACTTCTGGGTCGGCCAGATGCGGCAAGGGCTGACCGACGAGCAACTCGAGGCCGGCTTCATCGGCGCGCCGGAGTTCTATGCCGAGGCCGGCGGCACGGACCTGACGTGGGTCGATGCGATGTACCAGGACTTGCTTGGTCGTCCGGCGGATTCCGACGGGCAACGCTACTGGGTCGCACAGTTACAACAGGGTGCCTCGCGGTCCGGCGTCGCCTATGGGTTCGCGGCAAGCCTCGAGCGCGAAGGCCAACGCATCCAGGCCGATTACCAGAGTTTTCTCCGACGCGGCGCGGGGTCGAGCGAAGTGGATTACTGGGTCGGCCAGTTCGCCAATGGGATGACGAACGAAAGCGTGATCGGCGGGTTCATTGGCTCGCCCGAGTATTTCAACTTCGCGCAGACCTCGACCGACACGCAGCCACCGGCGCTCGTCGACACCGTCCCCGCCGACGGTGCCGTCACGAACCTGGGATCGCAAACCGTGCGGATCGACTTTTCGAAACCGATGAATGCCGGTACGCTCACCGCCTCGACGTTGCAACTCGAAGGCCCCGCCGGAGCGGTCTCGCCCACCGCCGTGCAACTGCAAGCCGGCGGCCGGCAGGCGCAGTTGACGTACCCGCCGCTCGCCCAGGGCGATTATCAACTCACGATTCACGCCGCGTCGATCACCGACACGATGGCCAATGCGCTCGGATCTGCCGACATCGTCGAGCACTTCCATGTCGTCAACGCCACCGACGTTTGGATCAACCCCGCCGGAGGCGACTGGAACGACCCCGCCAATTGGAGCACCGGCGTGGTGCCGGGCCTGGCTGACGACGCTTTCATCGGCGCGCCGGCAGGCGCCACGATCACGTATTCCGGCGGCGATACGACGATCAAGAGTCTAATTTCGACGAGCGCGCTAGACATTTCTGGGGGCAATATCACGCTCACCACCGGCGACTCGGAGATCGATGCCGCGTTGACGATGAGCCATTCCGCGCAGATTTCGATTCAGGGCGCCGGCGCGACGTTGACGGCGAAGGGAACGGTAGCGATCGACACCGGCGCGGAGTTCTTTGCCATCGGCGGCGGCCTGATCGACCTGTCGGCCTTGACCTCCTTCAACGGACCATCGGACGGTGGGGCGACGATCCAAGCCACCGGCACGGGCTCGAAGGTCGACCTTTCGAACCTGACCGTGCTCCACGGCGCCACCGGCGGCAACGAAGTTATCCTGCTTGCCAACCAGGGTGGGCTGTTGGACTTGCACCGGCTGGCCACAATTCCCGACGGGATTGTGCAAATCAACGCGTCGGACCCCAACAGCAAGATCGATCTGTCGGCCCTGACCACATATACGGCAACCTTGCCCGGACAGGTCGGAGGCCCGATCGCCAGCCTCGGCGCGGCTAATGGCGGCACGATCCTCGTGCCGCTGCTCGTCAACGTGGCCAATTTCACCTTGAGCGTCGACGGTGCGAGTAGCATCAACACCAGTCAGCTCACCAATGTTGACACGATCGGGCTATCCGCTTCTCACGGCGCCGTCGTGGACCTCAGCGGGGTCGAAAGTTACACGAATCCGAACGTCCCCATGCCCATTTTTCCGCTGTTTCTCATCACCGCACAGGACGCTGGGTCGCGGATTGACCTTTCGAACCTTGGCGCGCTGCACGGAGCCCCGAATGGCCTCTCCTTGTTTCTGAGCGCCGTCGGAGGTGGTCTGATAGACCTGCGCAACCTGACACAAATCTCCGATGGTTCCGTGGCGATCAATGTCTCCGGCCCGGGCAGCACGGTCGATCTCTCCTCGCTCACCACGTCGACTGGCACGGCCGGCCTGGAGGCGGACAATGGCGGCACGGTGCTCGTGCCGCTGCTCTCGACGGTGGCGAGTCTCAACTTGACCCTCGACGGCGCCGCCAGCAGGATCAACACGGCACAGCTCGCCAACGTCGGCACGCTGAACGTGTACGCCCAGAACGGGGCCGTCGTTGACCTCAGTGGCGTCACGTCATACACAGGCTCGAGTGCTGTCAACACCACGATCGACGCCACGGGAAGCGGCTCGTCGATCGACCTTGCGAACCTGACCGTGTTCCACGGCGCCAACGATGGAAACGTGGTCTCCTTGTGGGCTAACCAAGGGGGACGGTTGCACTTGGATCGCTTGACGCAGATCCCTGACGGCGGTGTCGACGTCGTCGCAACCGACCTGAACAGCAGGATCGATCTCCCGGCGCTGACCACGTTCACCGGCACGTTCAGCGGCGCCAGCCCGGTGGCCGGCCTGGAGGCCCACAACGGCGGCGTGGTCTTCGCGCCCCTGCTCTCGACCGCGCAGAACCTCACGTTGACGGTCGACGGCGTGGCCAGCAGCATCAACACCAGCCAGCTCGCCAATATCGACACGCTGAACGTCTACGCCCAGAACGGTGCGGTCGTGGATCTCAGCGGAGTCACGAGCTACGCCGGCCCAGACGATTTTAACCCGTCGATCGCGGTCTCGGGCGCCGGCTCGACATTGGACTTTTCAAATTTGACTGTGCTCCATGGCGCCACTAATGGCCACGTCGTATTTCTGGACACCGACGATGGCGGGCTACTGGACCTGCGCCGCCTGGGCCAAATCGCTGACGGGGCCGTGCAGGTGATTTCCCGCGGAAACAGCAAAGTCGACCTCTCGGCCTTGACGACGTTCACCGCCACGGCGTCAGGAAGCATTTCTCCAAGCACCTTGACCGCGGACGACGGTGGCACAATATACGTTCCACTTCTTACCGCGGTTTCCAATTTCGACTTGATCGTCACTGGGGGCGCCAGCAGTGTCAACACGTCGCAAATCTCGAACATCGACAAGCTCAACCTTGCTTGGGCGATCGACGGTGCCGTCATCGACCTCAGCGGCGTCGCGAGCTACACGGGTTCGGACGATTCCATTGGCGGATACGACGCCCAGGGCCCCGGCTCGAAAATCGACCTTTCGAACCTGACCGTCGTCGGAGGAGCGGCTAACGCGATCATAAGCCTTGACGCCGAGGACGGCGCCGCGATCGACGCGCACCGCCTCACTCAGGTCGTCGGCGGAATGTACATCGACTCCCGCGGCGCGGGCAGTCTGATCGACGTTTCCGCCCTGACCGACTTCACTTCCAATACCGCATTCTACAGCCGCCTCGATTCGAGCAACGGCGGCGCGATCCAACTCAGCACCGGCACCACGACCATCTCGAATGCCGTCGATATTACACTCGCCCCCGATAGCTCATTGACCGTCGGAACGTTAGCGCTCTCCTACGGCGCGAGGCTGGAGGGGAGCGGCACGCTGACGGGCAATTTGACCAACGGCGGGTCGGTTGGCCGAGCCGGAGTTACACAGGCAGGTTCAATCACCGTCAGCGGCAACTACGTCCAGACAGCGACCGGAACAGTGTACCTCAACCTCGGCGGCACCGCCGCGGGAACACAGTTCGACCAGTTGATCGTTGGCGGCACGGCTACGTTGGCTGGCACGCTAAGCCTCGAACTGGTCAACGCCTTCACGCCCGCCGCCAGTGACACGTTTTCGATCGTGGCCTTCCCGTCATCGAGCGGCACGTTCGCGACCGTCAACGGCACCGACGCGGGCAACGGCAATTCGTTCGTGGTCGAATACGAACCCGCCGACGTCAAGCTCCGTGTGCAGGCCCAGGTCGTGAGCGCCAGCGATGTATGGATCAATTCCGCGGGGGGCGATTGGAACGACCCCGCCAATTGGAGTACCGGCGTCGTGCCCGGCCCCACCGACGACGTCTACATCGATGCACCGACCGCGGCAGCGATCAGTTACTCGAGCGGCGCCGCGACGATCAAGAGCCTGACATCGACGGACCCGCTGGACATCTCCGGCGGGAGCATCACGCTCACGGCCGGCGCTTCGGAGATCGACGGCGCATTGTCGCTGAGCCGTTCGGCGCAGCTTGTGATCCGGGGCGCCGGCGCGACGTTGACGGCGAAGGGGACCGTATCGATCGACACGGGCGCGGAATTCCTTGCCGCAGGCGGCGGCGTCATCGACCTGTCGGCGTTGACGGCGTTCAGCGCACCGTCCAACGGCGGGGCGACGATCAACGCCACCGACGCCGGCTCGAAGGTCGACCTTTCGAACCTGAGTGTGCTCCACGGCGCCACGGGCGGCAACGTCGTCTTTTTGTTGGCCAGCTTCGGTGGGTTGTTGGACCTGCACCGTCTGACCCAAATCCCTGATGGGGGCGTGCAGGTCGATGCCTCCGGTGCCAACGGCAAAGTCGACTTCTCCTCCTTGACGACGTTCACCGCCACGTCCGCACCCACGGCAGCTTCTCCGAGCGCCTTGGACGCGAGCGACGGCGGAACGATATACGCCCCGCTTCTTGTCACCGTATCCAATTTCGACTTGATCCTCTCCGGGGCCGCTAGCCGCATCAACACGTCGCAAATCTCGAATATCGCTTTGCTCAACCTTGTGTGGGCACTGAACGGCGCCGCCATCGATCTGAGCGGCGTCACGAGCTACACCGGTTCGGACAATTTCAACGGCTCGTGCCAGGTCTCGGGCGCCGAGTCGACCATCGACCTTTCGAACCTGACCGTGATCCACGCCGCCAATGGAAACCTCCTGTCCCTGGATGCCAATGGGGGCGGGTTGCTCGACGTGCGCCATCTGACACAGATCCTCGGCGCGGGCGATCTGTTCATCAAAGCCACCGACGCCAACAGCCGGATCGACCTTTCGGACTTGACCGAATTCACGCCGGGGACCGCGTTCTACAGCAGCATCCAGTCGAGCGAAGGCGGCGCCATCCAACTGGGCACTGGCACCACGACCGTCTCGAACCTGGTCGATATCACACTCGCCGCCGACGGCTCATTGGCTGTGGGAACGTTGGTGCTCTCCGCCGGCGCAATGCTCGATGGCAGTGGCACGCTGACGGGCAATTTAACGAACGGCGGATCCGTCGCCCCAGGTGTCCTAGGACAATCGACTGGGGCGATCACCGTCAGCGGGAATTACGTCCAGACGCAGGCCGGCACGTTGAATGTGGTTATCGGCGGCACGACCGCGGGCACGCAGTTCGACCAGTTGGTCGTGGATGGAACGGCCACGCTGGCGGGCACGTTGAGCCTCGAACTGGTCAACGCCTTCACGCCCGCCGCCAGCGACACGTTTTCGATCATCGTCTTCCCGTTGTCAAGCGGCACATTCGCGACCATCAACGGCACCGACGCGGGTAACGGCCATTCGTTCGTGGTCGACTACGAACCGGCGGACGTGAAGCTGAGCGTCACGTAACCTGACTTGCCCGCGGAACAGCGCCTGCTTCAAAACGGCCCGTTTCAGGGTAACACTGGGTTGCGGATTCCTTCGGACAACAGACGGCAGAGCGTAGCCTCAGGCGTAAGCCGCATTCATGCCGGGGAAAACGGGAGCGGATTATTGTGTATTCAGCTCCGTTCACGGAGCTTACAATTTGCTTTGCTTAAACTATCCTGGAAGCCCCGTGAACTAGGCTGGAAGAAAATTAAGTGCGCGGCTTGCGAACCCGGCGTAAACGCCGGGCCGAATACGGCTGCGCCGAAGCCCCGCGAAAGGGGGCAAACCGACGTCCGGTCGCTACATGTTAGAACAACGAGGGCAACACCCTGGGTTCGCGGCCGTAGATCGGCCCATGCACTCCAACGCTTGTTCAGCGGTACGGCGGCAACTTGGCGATGCGCTTCAAAATCACGTCGCGGACCTGCAGGTACCGCCGGTCCGAAACGGAGCCGAATTGCCTGGCAAACTCGTCGCGTGTCATCCCGTCCTTGAGGTCGGCCACCGGCGGAAGGTAATCGTCGATAGGGAACGCCACGATCAGGCGGTTCAAGGGGTGCTTGCCCGCCTTCACCCGTTCCGCCAACTCGATCCCCGCCAGATCGGCGCACCAGTCACTGAAGCTGAAGCCGCTTCCGCCGTCGGCGTCGCGAAGCTCCTTGCCCAGGCCCGTCGACTCGGCGGCCGCGCGTCCGGCACAGGTGGCGATTGCCGCCGAAACGAAGAAATGCTGGGTCAGGTCGTACCGCCGGCGCATCGTGGGCGAACCCAACACTTTCAGCCGACGCGCGCGCTGGTCGTCGGGCTCGACCTCGCGGATCAGTTCGCCCATGAGGGGAACGTTCCGGAGAGTTTCCGACGTGTCCAAGGCCACGGCCAGGCCGAGAAAAAACGCCTGCGGGCGCGCCTTTTCGGGCAACAGTTCGGCCGCCGCCGCCGCCGCCGTCACGTAATAGGTGGTCAACTCGTCGTCCTTGAGGCGGCCGCGGTTCTTGCCGCCGGACCGCGCCGGCAAGCGCTGGTTCCGCTCGGCCGCCGCGACGACGGCGCGCACCACCGCGCTCGCGCCGCCGGTCAAATCTCCTGGTTCGCGCTGCGGCGGACGGCGCAAGGGCGTCGTCACGCGTTGGGGAGGCCCGGGTTCGAGCGGAAGCGGATCATCCGGCGTCGCTTGGGGCGCGGGAGGTGAGTCGTCGAAAGAAAAATCGCCGCCGAGCGAGCCGGCGAGGTCCATACCGTCGGAATCGTCGGGCATGGCCTCGGCCAGGGTGGCGTAAATCGCGGCAAGGCAACGTCGTTTGTCCTTGTCGAGCTGCGAAAGCTGGTTCACGACCCCTTTGGCGCGAAGGTTTTCGACGACCAGGCCCAGCGCCAGCGTGTTCAGCGCGTCGGGACGGATGACGAACCGCCGCCCATTCACTTGCCGGTCCGCAAGCGTGGGCCGCATGACCGAGTCGGGCCACGGGCAATGCGCGGCGCCCAGGTAGTGCCCCA
>DATLQY010001021.1:0-4339 GCA_035534975.1 Pirellulales bacterium | reverse complement strand
ACCTCGGCGCCCAACCGTACCGGCGTACCCGAGGTGTCGAACGCCGAAACCGGGCGCACGCCGCTTCGGCCGGCGTAAAGTGAATTCCAAAAAGCCGTTTTGCCGATGCCAATGGGGCTGATGACGCCAAGCCCCGTGATGACGACTTCCCTCGTGGGCGACGTGCTTTTGGACAATTCGTGCAAAATATCGCCCCTCCCGGCGAGACCGCGGCTACTTCAAGGATAGTCAAAGCCCGAAGTTGTTTTTTGACGGCCCCCTAGGCGACGGAAAGCATTATCTCCCAACGACCTAGGTGTCATACTAGCTTGCCCATGAGTGCGAGGCAAGCCGCCCGATCGGACACGAAAATAGTTATCGGCGGCCATACAGGCAGTCGAATAGGCAGATTAGGCGAACACGGGTAACTTGATTTTTGGGCATGCGGAAAATAACTTCAGGTTTAGCCCGTTGGGCTGAACCTGAATCGGTTTTCCGAAGGCTCCTTGTCCGCACGATACGCCACGATGATGGGTTCCATGTTGCCAGGCGCGCATTGCTCGAAGAACTTTTCCATCCGCGAGGCGCGGGAGATCGTCAAGGATCTCTTCGTTCCTAACGCGGCGATCTATTGGGCCGATTTTCTGCTGTCGATCGGCCTGGGAATGTTTTGTTTCCGGAGGGTTCGGCTGAGTGCCCTCTTTTCGCCCGTGCAGGTGGTCTGTTTCGTCGTTTCCTGCCTGGCGATCTACCGCGCTGCGTTGTTCATCCACGAACTGGTGCACTTGCGCAGCGGAACGTTCGGCGCGTTCCGCGTGGTCTGGAACGCGCTGTTTGGCGTGCCGTTCTTCATGCCTTCGTTCCTGTACTACACGCACATGGCGCACCATGCGCGCAAGCACTACGCTACGCGCGAAGACGGTGAGTACCTTCCGCTGGGCGCCGGTCCGCCGCGCGACATCTTGCTCTACCTTTGCCAGCCGTTCGTGATTCCGGCATTGGCCGTTTTGCGGTTCGCGGTCTTGACCCCGATCGCATGGATCAGTCCCGGCTTTCGCCGCTTCGTCCACCAGCGGGCGTCGTCGATGGTGATGGACCCGAGCTACGTGCGTCCATTGCCGACCAGACCGGAATTGCGGTTTTGGCGGCTGCAAGAAGCGGCCTGTTTCGTCTTCGCCGTCGGCGCGGCCGTGCTGATAGTAAGGGGCCGCTTGCCGTGGACGTTGCCATTGCAAGGCTACTTGACCGCCGTGGTCGTCATCATGCTCAATAACGTTCGGACGCTTGGAGCGCACCGCTTCCGCCATCAAGGGGAGGAACTGACGTTCGTCGACCAGTTGCTCGACTCGGTCAACTATCCGAACCATCCGCTGATCGCCGGTCTCTGGGGTCCCGTCGGCCTGCGGTTCCACGCCTTGCACCACCTCTTCCCCTCGCTGCCGTACCACTCGTTGGCCAAAGCGCACCGCCGTCTGATGCGCGAGCTTCCGCCCGACTCACCTTATCGTCAAACCGAATGCTCTAGCCTGCGCGCCGCACTCGTCGAGCTTTGGCGAAACTCGCGGCAAACCAATGCCGCGGTACCCAATGCGCAAAGCACCGGAAACGTCCCCACGCCGACCGCCTATACTTCACGCGGCCATCAATGAGGCATTCTCTGCCGATGGCTGCTTCGTCTAATCGCCGCCGCGGCGATCCGAACAAAAAGGCATCCCGCCGCCGACAGCCAACGCCGCGCTAGCGGCTGGCAATCACGTGTTCCAACCGCGCCCCCCTACGCACTACGTGCGACGTCGCCGCACCGGTTGAGGTCGAATATTCGTCGGCATAGGGTGCCTTTTTGCTCGGATTGCCGGCGATGCGGCGCTGTCGCCGCCATGCCACGGCGGAGGGGCGCGCCGGCCATTGAAGAGTAACGCAGGTGTTCGTTTGCGCGCACGTGCCGTCATGGCGCCACCCAATGCGTCGCGGGCGGGAAGGTGCGGGACTCTCCGTGGCGCCGCCGCGCGCCGCCGAAGAATGCGGCACGCCCTTGGGAAATCTTCTCCGGCGGCGGCCGCGAAACCGCGCGACCGCCCGCGGCAAAAACTCCTGGTGCTCCATCGACAATCGCTCCACCACCCACAGGGCACCGTCAGCGCCGGGGGAACGAAGGAGTTTGGCGCGGCAATGACCCGCCCCGCCGGGCGCAGTCGGCGCGGTTTCCAATGGACCCCACAGGGCTGCTTCCTCTGGGGGTCGTGGAGACGCAGGAGTTTTTGCCGCGTGCCTTACCGCGAGGCTGACTCGTCACCATTGAGATCATACATCCGGTACGTCTTGTAGTGCCGCGCGCCGCCTTTCTCCAGCCCGAGCCGGGCCATCGTGTTGTCTTCGGAAACCCAGGAAAACTCGCTCTCCTGGATTCCGATCTCCAGCGCCTTGGGCACGAGGCTCTTCATCAACACCAGCCCCAGTCCCCAGCGCTGGTATTCAGGCACGACGTTGATGCTGAGCACGCGAATGCACTTCATTCCCTTGCGGTTCCGCAACAAATGGAACCAGCCGAACGGCAGCAGCCGTCCGTCGATGCGTTTGATCCGCGGGTTATAGTCGGGCAGCCCCACGACGGCGCCAACCGCCACGCCGTCGACCTCCGCGAACATGGTCATTTCGGGCACGAGCAGAAAGCGGAGCGAAAACGCCAAGCTCTTCATCTCGTCGGGCGGCAACGGCACGAAGCCCCACATGGCGACCAAGGAGCGATTGTAAAGATCGACGAACAGGTCGACGTCGTCGCGGAAGCGCGCCGTATTCAGCGGCCGGATGATCGCGTTGCAGCGCGCCTGGGCTTGATCGGCCAATGGTCCTAGTTGGGCTTCGATCTGCGGAAGTTGCTCTCGGTGGCCGATGTAGGCCAGCAGGTCGTGCGTTTTGCGAAACCCGTAGGACTCGAACAACTGCTCGTACCAAGGCGGGTTGTAGGTCATCATGAAGATCGGCGGGCTATCGAACCCGTCGATCAACAGCCCGCACTCATAATTCATCGTGGGGTTGGTCGGCCCGCGAATCTCGCGGATGCCGCGTTCGGCGAGCCATTGCTTGACGGTATCGAACAAGGCGCCGCTCACGCGCTGGTCGTCCACGGACTCGAAAAAACCGAAGAAGCCCCGGTTTTCTCGGAAGACGCGGTTGTGCTCGTGGTTGACGATGCCGGCGATCCGGCCGCACACCTGGCCGTCGCGCCAGGCCAGGAAGGTCTGCATGTCGGCGTTCTGGTGGAACGGGTGGCGCCGGTAACCAAGCAACTCTTCCTGGTTCATACGCAACGGCGGCATCCAATTCGGGTCGCCGCGGTAGAGCGTCCAGGGCAAATCAACGAACAACCGGCGGTCGCGCCTCGACATTACCGGCTTGACGACGACGTCCGACATGGGATCTCACCAGACCATCGAACACTCCGCAACCTTTGGCTTGCCAGTCTAGTCGGTGGTTCACCGGTCGGTCAACAGAGTTATTTCGCCGCCATTCGCACCGCGCCGTCGATCCGGAGAACGGTGCCGTTGAGCATGCGGTTCTCGATCACGTGCTGGACCAGCGCGGCGAATTCGTCGGGCCGGCCGAGACGCGGCGGGAAGGGGGCCTGACGACCGAGCGATTCACGCACGGCCTCCGGCAGACCCGCCATCATGGGCGTGTCGAATATGCCCGGTGCGATGGCAACGACCCGAATCCCCAGCGCGGCCAGCTCGCGCGCGATCGGCAGCGTCATGCCGGCCACGCCGGCCTTCGACGCCGAGTAGGCCGCCTGTCCGATCTGTCCCTCGAAGGCCGAGATGGACGAGGTATTGATGATCACGCCCCGTTCGCCTTCCGCGTCGGGCGCGGCGACGGAAAGCCGGGCCGCGGCCAGACGCAGCACGTTGAACGTGCCGACCAGGTTGACCTCGACAACCTTGGCGAAAAGCGCCAACGGGTGCGGCCCGTCGCGGCCGACTACCCGACTTCCGGCCACGACGCCGGCACACTGCACGACGCCGGCCAGGCCCCCCGCTCCCTCAGAAGCCGCGGCAACCGCCTTCTCGGCGCTCGCCTCGTCGGTCACGTTGGTCTCAAGGAACCGGGCCGAGGCGCCCAGTTCCGCCGACAGCGCTTCTCCCAGCGGGCGGTCGAGGTCGGCGATCACCACCGAACCCCCCAGGGCCGCCAATCGCCGCGCGCATGCGGCGCCCAGCCCCGAGCTGCCACCGGTGACAAGGAAGGTACGGCCTGGGATGTTCATGGTGAGGGGTGAGGGGTGAGGGGCTACTCGTACCCACGCTCCGCGTGGGAACGCCTCTTCGGCCGCTCCGCGGCCCCGTTATGCGTCGTATACTGAAGC
>DATLQY010001020.1:0-6761 GCA_035534975.1 Pirellulales bacterium | reverse complement strand
CGAACGCGAGACGGGCGGGCTGGAGTGGAGAAGGGGGGCTCCTGGGGCGCGATTGCTAGCTGTAAATCATTGGCTCCACAGAGGCACGCTCGAGGCAAGCTCCGTGGGGGCCCGATGTCTCATCTTTGGCCGCGCGAACTGGTCGGCCGCCCGCCCGTCATCGCGCCCTCCAACTCGTCGCGGGCGGGAAGGTGCCGGTCGCAGGTTAGGAAACCTGCCCCACGACGAGGTCGCGATAATATCCGATCGACTGCCGCAACCCTTCGTCGAACCCAAGCAGCGGTTCGTAGCCCAGCGCTTGCCGCGCCGCGGTGATGTCGGCCAGGCTTTCGCGAATGTCGCCCGCCCGCGGCGGGGCGTGGATCGGCTCGATTCGTAAACCCAACAGCCCGTTGAGCTGCGCCAGAAGCTCCAGAAGGCTGGTGGCGCGGCCGTTGGCGATGTTGAACACTCGCCCGGCCACGCTCGGCGCGTCGGCGGCAAGCAGGTTGCCATGCACGACGTTCGACACGAACGTAAAGTCGCGCGATTGATGACCGTCGCCGTAGATGGTCGGCCGCCGTCCGGCGAGCATCGCGGTGAGAAACAACGGAATCACGGCCGAATAGGGACTGTCAGGGTCCTGCCGTGGACCGAAAACGTTGAAATAGCGCAGGGCGACGGTCTCGAAATTGTAAGTGGCCGTGAAGGCCTGGCAGTAGAGCTCGGCCGCCAGCTTGGCCGCCCCGTACGGCGAAATGGGCAGAGGCAGATCGCTTTCGTGTTTTGGCGAAGTCGGCCGGTCGCCATAGGCGCTGCTGGAGGCGGCGTAAACGAGCCTGCGCACGCCGGCGCGGCGCGCGGCGTCGAGCAGCGTCAGGGTGCCGGTGACACAGGCCGCATGGGTTTCGAGCGGGGCCTTCACGCTACGCGGCACCGAAGCCAGCGCCGCTTCGTGAAACACGCAATCGACGCCATGCACCGCCTCGGCCACGGCGACCGGGTCGGTGAGATCGCCTCGCAGCAACTCGACCTTGCCACCGCACGGCTCGAGGTTGGCCACCTTGCCCGTGCTGAGGTTATCCAACACCCGAACCCGATCGCCCCGTCGAACCAACGCCTCGGCAATGTGTGAACCGATGAAGCCACAGCCGCCGGTGACCAGGAAGGTACGCATGGGGGGAGGATGGATGAAGGAAGAAGGAAGAAGGATGAAGGATGAAGGATGAATTCTCTCGTTCCCACGCTCCCGCGTGGGGACGTCTCCCCGGACGCTCCGCGTCCCCGTTTCGACTTGCAACGCAGTATTCACGCAGCCGGGGCCGAGCCTGGAAACGAGGAAAGCGCTACTCCTAACCATATAGGGCGCAACCGGCCGTTTGCCAAGGGCGGTTGCGACGCGAGGGAAACTCTTTTGACCCGGTTGCCGCGTGGACTGGTCCTTCACGCCGCCATCGCTCCCTCGAAGGCCGTCCGTCGCCGCTTGAAGAGGCAAAACCAATGGCCTTGCTGCGACTGATAGCAAAGGCTCACGAACTCCCAGCCCTCGAAATCGTCGGCGATGAGTTGGCGAGTCAGGTCGCAATCCGGAGAAACTCCCAGATAACGGAATTCCCAAGTGACCTCGGACGGCGGTGGAATCATCGTCGTAGTCCCAGCTTGAGGCGAAATCCCCGCACGAATCCCTCCCATAGGTATCGGCCGATCAGCCGGTAAAGTCCTGCCTCGGCGCTGCGCCGCCGTTCTCGCCGGCGACCGGGCGCGCGCACGGACGCGACGCCTTGCGTCGATGGCCTCCCAAACCGGCGAAAAAGCCGACAAGAACTTGCTCTTCATCCGACGTCCCATTCAGCCCTTGCACCTTCGGCCATGCGGGCACCGATGTATTGGCCCAGCGGGTTGGCGGACGGCCGGCGGCCGAAACCGCCGGCTTGTCGGTAAAGAACAAGTTCTTGTCGGCTTTTTCTTGGCCTCCTTGTTGCTGCGCAACAAGAAGGCCTAGGCTACGGCAGCCTGGCGGGTTCGCCCGGCCCGACGAGCCGGCCCGGAGCGCGGCCGATCAACACGCCGCACATGCCGCCGCGTTGGGCCACGTTGACCACCTGTTTCTGTGACGCACGGCCGACGATCCCCAGGCCATATTTTGTCGGCGCGAAACCCATCACCGTGTAAAACGGCTCGACGTGGACCGTCCCGTCATCGCCCACGACCGGAAATTCATTGACCGTCATGCTCGCCAGCCGTTGAACGACCCAATCGTCGGGCCCAGCCAACGCCCGCTCGATGACCGTGTCCCATTCGCTCCGGCTCATGGCGTGGCCGATATGGACCCGGTCGCCGCCGTAGGAACGGTTGGGCTTGAGCACCAACCGTTCGTGCTCGCGGCGGACATATTCGACGAGACCGCCTGTTTCGCCGTGCGGAAGCGTCGTCGAGCGATCGGACAATAGTCGCGTCCAGAGGACATGGCGGCGAAAGACCTGCCGCTCGTCGGAGTTGAAGTACTTTTGCGTGAAGCGCGGATCGGTCAGGATCTCCCAGCAGCTCTTGTGGTCGAAATCGCCCCCGACCGACGAGATCATGCGGTTCTGCTTGAAAAGCGCTCGAACGGGCGTAACGTCCACGCCTGTGTTTTCCAGCGCAATCAAATCGCGGATTTCGTAATCGCGGTAGGCGATGTCCACCCGCGTGTCGTCGTACCAGACTTCGCCGTCGCGCAGCGCCAACTCGGCCGGGTCGGCGTGGACGATCGTCATGCCGTGCCGTGTGTGAAAGTAGTCGGCTAGCGGCGCTTGCTCGCAGGGACCGTCGCCGGAGTACTTCGGCTCGATGAAACAAACGTTTCGGCCCGGCCGGCCGATTGACTCCAAATGGTCGATCACCTCCTGGATGAACAGCTCGCGCAGATCCTGCCCGGTTTCCATCCGCAATTGGGGGTCATACAGCAAGAGTTCGGGCAGCACGACGTCGGCCAACATTCCCTCGCAGGTGGGGCCCAAGTGGATGCCTCCCACGCCGCAGAGATTCGGCTCGAAAAACTTCAACGATTCTTTCCAGGTCGGACTGGTGAACTCGACCATGGCGTCGAGCCGGCCGAAGACAGGGTTGTTTTCGCGCTGGCTTGGTCCCCAACTGTCCCAGAGCCATTTCTCCTCCGCGTCGGTCAGCGGGGCCACCTCGCGGACCGCGAAATCCTGCATGTAAAGGTCGGGCATTCGCTTCAGCGCGTTGAGGAGAGTCAGCGACACGACGTGGACGTACGCCAATTGGTCGGGCATGACGCCGATCGGGCGCAGCATCACGCGGATGGCTTCGACGTCGCCGTGCCGCGTGTAGATCAGTCCCCGCCGAAAGGCCTCGTCGGTCATGCGGCCGTCCAGCCGAATGATGACTTCGCGCGGGAGTCCGTAAAATACCTTGCGGATGCGGCTTTCGAGGTTCAGGCCGCTGAGGCCCTGTTCTTCGGCGGGAGTCAGCATGGAAGTATGAGGGATAAAGGATTAAGGAGGGACTCCATACCGATTGTAGCGTCTGGCTGGTGGTTAGGGTTCAGGGTTCAGGGTTCAGGGTTCAGAATGCGAGGCTCATATTCAGGCGCGAACCAAAATCCTGAACCCTGAACCCTGCGTCCCTCGCGCTTCCGCTTCTTCCCGCGGCTTCATTCATCTCTCATCCTTCATCCTTCCATGCTATCACCCGATCGCGTTTCATCTTGACCCAAGACGAACTTTCGGCGAGACTCCCGCCCATCAGGGATGGAACCCAAGCCATAGGAGGCGCACGCGATGGAACGCGTCGGAGTGATGATTTGCCTGTTGGTGTCGTTCGTCGCCCTGGCAGGCTGCAACAACAAGTCGACCGAGACCGAGTCGGAAGCGACGGCCCAAGGAACCCAATCAGGGAACAAGCTGGCACGCGAGGATGACGGGGAAGGACCGGCCGAGGCCGTGTTCGCTTTCTTGGAGGCCGTCCGCACCGGCGACGACGCCGGCGCCAACGAGATGCTGACACAGCTCGCACGCGAAAAGACGGCCGAACTCGATATGGTGGTCGCGCCAGCAGGCAGCGAGACCGCGAGCTTCGAAGTCGGCGACGTCGAAATGGTTCCTTCCGAAGATCCGGACGAGAACGAGGAAACGGCGCGCGTGGCCTGCGCCTGGACCGACCTCGACGACGAGGGTGAACCTCACGCGGACGAGATCATTTGGGCCTTGAGGCACGAACCCGAAGGCTGGCGGATCACCGGCATGTCGACGAAGATCTTCGAAGACCAACCACCGTTGGAGCTCAACTTCGAGGATCCCAAAGAAATGCAACGCAAACAGAAACTGGCCGAAGACGAATTCGAACGGCGAGCACGGAAAGACGCCGAGGAGTTCGTGGGCGGCCATCACGGAGAATCGGCCGGGCCGGACGAGGCGGATGACGAAGCCCAAGATGACATGGCCGACGATCGGTCAGACGAGAAACCCCAGCGCGAATTTCTGGAAACCAAATCGAAGGCGAAACCGAACCGCCGATAGCAACCCATTGCCAGAACTGAGTTTCTGCTTCCGATCAACGGTACAAGGACCCCGCTCAGCGGGGTCTTTTTTTTGCGCTTTTTTGCCGTTCATGGGTTGATTTTGGGCTACAGTTGTTAGACAATCCTTCCAGTGCCCCTAAAGCACCGACATGCCCCAAGACTTACACTTTATCATTTGGCCGCTTGACAATGCGATCTTCGATGGTAACCTTGGCAACCTAGACTGTGCCATCGTGTGCAGAATACGCAACCGTTAAAGGCTACTCACAGGGCAGCCGCGGGGGCGGAAAGTTGTCGCGACACGGTGCAGCTTATACGATTACCCTTGAACGGCCGTCGCGAGGGGGGATTTCTACGCGTGGTTCGACGGCCAGCTAGTTTCTTGAGTCTCGTAGGTACGGTACCTGTTTTGTTTCAGTTGGAGGAATCTAGAATGAATCGTGCATTGTTGTTTGGAATCGCGATTTTCTTCGCGGTTGTTGGCATCGCCCTCTTAGGGGGCGATAGCAAGGTCTTGGCCGGCCACGGTGGCTGCTCGTGCAGCTGCAGTGGCGGCTGCGATTGTGGTGGTGGCTGCGGTGGCGGTTGTGCTTGTAGCGGTCGGCGTCATCATCATCGCCGCAACCGTTGCTGCGGATGCCACGCCAACGATTGCTGCGGGGCTCCCGCCTGCCCGCCCGCATGCTGTGGTTGCGCTGGCGCCGCCCCGGCGGCCGCTCCTGAGGCTGCCCCGGCCCCCGCGACCACCAGCCTTGATCGCGCTGGTTTCGGTGCCCGCAAGGTCAGCTTCCGTCGTTAAGCTGGTATGGTTCGGCCTTCGGGCCTGTTCCACACTAGACCTGGTCGCCTCCGCCCTGTAGGACGCACCTGGTCAACCGAGGCGACACGCCGGATCTCCCTTTCGAGGGAGATCCGGTTTTTTTTTCGCCGTGATGCGAATTGCGCGTTAAACTATGTAGGCGAGGAAGCGCTGTTTTTCTGTCGCCTTTCGCTGGAGCGAAAGGGCGTTCTTTCGCGGAGCGAAAGGCGACATTACCGGGCCTTTCTTGCCTCCCTCCCCCCCTCCCGCCACGGGTCCCATGCACGAAGCTGGCCCTGCGAATTTGATCTCGCCCGACGGCGCCGCCGGCATGCCTTCGCAAGGGGTACGCACGATCGTTAGTTTCCTGCTTTTTTTGCACTTTTTCGCCGTTGCGATCGGAATCGCGTCGAGCTGGAGCCCGTCGCCGCTGACCAAAGCGGTACGAACGGTGCCGACCGTGGCCCCCTACCTCGAGCTGCTGTGGCTAGACACATCGTACTTTCCTCTTCATCGCCTGACCCAAGGCAACCTCGAAGACACCGACGATTTGGTTGAAATCGAGATTCAAGCGGCCGCCGGCTCGAAGACGCGGGCCACGTTTCCTTCCGACGACATTTGGCCCAACCAGCGTTATCGCCGCTACGCAAGGTTCGCGGAACACCTGGCTGGTTTGGCCGAAATCGACTCGCTCGCAAGCCTTTTGCCCCAAGACGTCGCCGTACACTTCGCCGGTGATGCCGACCCGAAAAAGGTCCGAGGAACGCTACGTTGCCGTCGCCACAAGATGCTCGACCTCAGCGACGCGACGTCGTCGGATCGCACGCTGCGCGATCCGTACGCCGAAAGGCTTTATGAGGACGTGTATAGCGCTGACGTGCGACAGTTCCGCGGCCAGATCCAGGTCCGCAAGATCGAGGCCAAAGGAGAAAACGCGCCCGCCGCCGGCCGCAATGACGGCAAGGAGACGCCGTGACGAGAGCCATCCTTGCCTACCTCAACACACTGAGTCTGGTCTTCGGCCGGGGTTGGAACCGCTTCTGGTTCACTCCCTCCGACCCATTCGCCCTGGCGCCGGTGCGCATCGGCGCCGGGTTGATGGCCTTTTACCTGGTCGCGACGTATACGCCGGATCTGGAGACCTTTTTCGGGCACAAGGGATTGGTCCCCGTCGAGTCGCTGAAGTCGCTTGAGCTGCAGTCACCCAACTTTCGACCCGTCATACCACCGACGATCCGCGAAACGCTTCCGCGACCTTACCGTTTTTCCTACCTCGATTACCTGCCCGACCACACCGGGTTATGGGCGGCGCACATCGCCGGTCTGGTCGTTTTGGCACTGTTCACGGCGGGCTGCTTCACCCGAGTGACTTCGATCTTGTCGCTCGTCGTGTTCCTGTCGTACGTGCATCGCGGTCCGATGCTCACCGCTCAGGTCGAGCCGGTACTGGCGTTTGTC
>DATLQY010001019.1:0-24853 GCA_035534975.1 Pirellulales bacterium | reverse complement strand
CCCCCGCGCTTGGTGGGCCAACAACCACGATTGTCGTAATATGTTGTTATTAAACGAGTTACGGCGCAAGGTCCGTCATGCCCATCGCCGCGATTTACCGCTTCTGTGCTTCAGGTGCGATGTTCTCGTGATGCCGCTAACACCCAACCCTCCCTCTCTCCATCCCTCCCTCGCTCTGTCGCTCCGTCTCTCCATCCCTCCATCCATCCCTCCCTGGCTCTGTCGCTCCGTGCCGGCGCTTGACCTCTTAGTATGAGGGGGTATGATGAGCTTCTCAAAATCTCAAAAAAAGGCGCTTCAACGGACCCCGACGCGTTTTCGCGACATATCCTGGCCGGTCGGGCACTCTCTGAATAGCGGCTTTTGCCGAACCGAGAATCTGACAAGGAGTTGTGTACCGTGTCTCCGGCCCCTCGACCCGTCCCCCGGCCCGCGGCGCCAGAACGCATGGCGACCTGCCTGGAAACCGACGAAGACGTGATGGACGCCCTGCGTGAAAGCCTGGCGCCCCCGCTGGCCAAACCGTCCCCGGTGCCCGTGGCCCCTTCGCCCGTGCCTCGCAATCCGGCGACGCCGATCGTGGCCGGTCCGCCGCCCGTCCGGCAAGCGCCGCAACGGCCGTCGGTGGCCGCCTACCGCCCGTCGCTGCGGCCGCCGATGGCCGTGCTGACCGTCTGCGACGACGGTAAGAACGACGGCGAGCAGTTCCGCCTGCGCGACGGGCGTTTCGTCATCGGCCGCACCGAAGGCGACCTGCTGATTCCGCACGACGGCATGATCTCCTCGCGACACGTCGAGATCACCCGCCAGTCCGTCGCCGGGCAGCCGCGCTGGATCGTCACCGACCTGCAAAGCACGAACGGCCTGTTCGTGCGCATCTCGCGCACCTTGCTGGCCGATCAATCGGAATTGCTCGTGGGCAAGGGGCGCTACCGGCTGCTCGCGCCGTCCGGCGAAGGCTCGGCCACGGCCGATTACTCGCCGCCCGAAGGCGCTCGCAACATGACGCAGGCCTGGGGCGCCGACGCCTCGGCCCCGGCCATCCCCTCGTTGGTCGAGTTGGTCGGCAACGCCTTTGCCAACCGCGTGCCGCTGATCGGTAGCGAATACTGGATCGGCGCCGACCCGAGCTGCGCCATCTGCCGGGCGAACGACCCGTATTGCGACGCCCGGCACGCCCGGCTGACTCGCGACGCCAAGGGCGGCTGGCAGGTGGAGCAGAACAAGACGGTCAACGGCCTCTGGTTTCGCGTGCCGCAAGTCGTGTGCGAGAGCGTTGTGCAATTTCAGATTGGCGAACAGCGGTTCCGCTTACGGGCAGGAGGTTGAACGTGCGACTGCGAGTTTACCTGCCCGAGGGAGCAAGAGAGTGGGAATCGAGCGTGGGCCTGTTCCGCGTGGGCCGCGCCGAAAGCTGCGCGCTGCGGTTCGAGGGCCAGGCGGCGAAATACTCGTCCTGGGAGCACGCCGAATTCAGCGTCGACGACGAAGGCGGCGCGCATGTCAGCGACCTCGGTTCGAGCAACGGCACCTACGTCGACGGCCTGCGGATTGCCGAGGCCAAGCCGCTATGGATTGGCGCCGTGGTGCAAATCGGGACGAAAGGGCCGAAGCTGGAAGTGCTGGAGCTGACTCCGCCCGCGCGACCTGCGATTGCGGTGTCCGTGTCGGGCAAACGTCCGGCGGCAAATTGGCGGCAGCGCGGACCTCTGATCGGCCTGGCCGTGGCCTTGTTGGTTATCGTCGGTTTCTTTCCGACTCGCAAAGGCGGCAACGCCCAACCACGGCCCGATGCAGTCCAGCCGCAACCCGCCCCCGAGGAGCTTGCTGAAAACGGCGGTGGCCAGCGGAAAAAGCCCGATCCGCCCCCGCCGCCGATCGTTCCGCCGGTCAAGCCGCCCGACGAGAAGCCGGCATCGATCACGCCACCGACCCCGCCCCCACCGGTGCCGGACGACCCATGGAAAGTGGCCAAGGAAGCGGGATTGCCCGCTTACCGGCTGATCGCGATCGAAGATCCCAAGACGGAGACGACTTGGCCCTACGCCGGGGCCGTGATTGTTGCACCGCAGGCGCTGCTGACGACGGCCGACGTGGGCGTGGAGCTGGCGACGTTCCAAGCACGTGGCATGAGCATCAAAATCCTCCGCGACTCGCACGACGCGGGCATGCCCGTCGACCGGGTCCGCATTCACGCCGCCTTTCAAACGGCGACGCGCGAAGAACAGCTCTATTTCGACCTGGCGATCCTTTCTACCAAGGAGCGTCTCACCGGCGCGGCCGCGCTGGCCTCGGCCGCCGAGCTGGCCGCAATCGAGCGTGGACAGCCGTTGGCCTGCGTGGCGATCAACCATAACGGCGAACCGATCGACCGTTTTCACCAGCTACAGCCGGAATGGCAAATGGGCAACGCGCTCCCCGTGACGCGCCTGCCGTCGGGGGCCGGCGCGCCGCGGGTGCTGCCCCTGCGGGGCGCGTTCAGCGACAAATGGTTGGGTAGCCCAATCTTTAGCGACCAAGGCCACCTCGTCGCGCTGTATTGCGAGCCCGCCCCCGACGACGGCGGCCTGCCCGGACGGGCCGTTCACTTTGCCAAACTGATCGAGCCCCAACTCATCGAGCTGGGGTTGTCGCAGCCCGAAAACCCGATTTGGGTGGCGCCCGTTGTGCCACCCGAGCCACCTTCCAAAAAGGAACCAGCCAAATGAGTCTTCGACGTTCCTATGCGGCGTTTCGACGCTCCGTCGCTCCCTTTCTCCGTCTCTCCGTCGCTCAATCTCTCCCTCTCGCCCTGGTCCTCGGTCTTTGGCTCCTCGCTGAGCAAAACGCATCGGCCCAGGTAATCCGCCGCTGCCCGCAGTCGACTGCGGCGATGCTGTCGAACCAGATTTATGCCGACGCCCGCATGCTGATCAATCTTGGCGTGGCCCGCAAGCTCCACGCCGAGGCGGCCTCGATGGAGATGGACAACGCCGTCAAATGGGTGAACACCTACTTCGAGCGCCGCCGGTTGAACAGCGAGGCGCGGGCCGCGGAAAACCCGAGCTATCTCGACAAGTCGGAGAAACGCCAGCAGACCTACCGTCGCATCCACGAAAAGAGCCTGCTGCCGCTCAACAGCGATTTGAGCGATGATCTGAATTGGATGCTCCGCGAGATTCTGGCCAACACCTCGTTTGCCGAATTCATGTCGGACACCCCCAACTCGATGATCAGCTCGGAACACAACGCGGAGCTCACCACCGCCGAGCGGCATCAGATTTGGCTTACCGAGGGGAAGCTGGCGGGTGAAAAGGCCATCAAGATTCGTGCCGACACGGCGGAAGTGTTGGAAGCCAACTGGCCGCCCGTGTTGCGCGACAAAAAGTTCCAGGCCGCCCGCAAGGCGTTCGAAAACGCGCGCGAATGGGCGATCGCCGAGCTGAAAAACGACAAAGAGCTCACCGAGAAAGGCGCCGAGCGTTTGATGGCGGCGGTCGACCGGCTGACGGCGGAACTGACCGCGGAATATCCGCGCGAGCGGTTCAAGACAATTTCGCCTCGCGACTGGTTGGACTATGATCGGGCCAAGCGTCGCCTGCAGGAGCTGGCGGGTTCGATCTATCGGCTGATCGAAACGAACAGCGCGGTGGCGTTCGACGACTCATATCGTTTTCAGGGCAAGAGCGTGGCCGAGCTATTGCAGCACATGATGAGCCGAGGGCTGGAGTTTGCCCCGGCCGATCCGGGCGGCGAGGCGGCGTATAAAAAGCTTTACAACTCCGTGCGGGGCTTCTACTTGCAGCTTGTGCCCGACCCCAACAAGCAACTCAGGGGCGGTTTTGGAGAGTAGGCGAGGGGCGCGCCGGTGGAGCAGGAGGATGGCCTTCCCAGGCCGTCCCGTCACGAGCGTGGGGCAACAAATCTGGCGGAACCGACTTTTTTCGCGACAGGTTGGTCGTAGTTCCGGCCTTTACCTATATGGCGGCGTAAAACGCCGCGTGTTTCGACCCCATCCGCCTTGTGCGGATCGGTGAAGGAGATGGTGAGCTAACATGCGTGAATGCGGTATCGATCGAGGCCCCATCCAGCTTGCCTGGATGGTGAATAAGATGCCGCCCGCTTGCCGGGCGGAGCGTCACGTTGGCCGTCTACACACGGCGTCCGCGAATGCCTCTTTTTTCCTCGGCGACCGCGGCCGAAGGCCGCGCGTAGCCGCGAAGCGGCGTCATTCCATAGCCCGCGGCGAAGCCCAAAATCTCAGTGCAGCGCAGCGGAACCCTGGGTTACGGGGTGGCGCAACCCGCGTAGCGCTGAAAGGGCGTCATTCCCCGGGTCCGCGGCGGCTGGCCATTTCGCGCATCCTGGCGAGGCGCCCGGAATCACGCCCTTTCAGGGCTACGGCGTTTCGTTGTTACAAATACCCAGGGTTGCACCCTGGGCTGAGGAATCACGCACCTTCGGTGCTACGAAATTCTGACCGCGAAGGATGAACCATGAGCGCTCTCAAAACCACCTGCCCACCTGACTCAGTGCTCAGCGACTTCGGCCTCGGCAAGCTCGACGCGGCCAGCGCCGAGACGATCGGCCAGCACCTGGAAACCTGCGCCGATTGCCGGCAGCGCGTGGCCGGCGTGTCGGGCGACACGTTCGTCAGGCGTTTGCGCCAAGCGGGAGGTGCGGCCGAGCCTGCCGCGAGACGTGAACGCACCTACGTGCCCGGCGAATCGTTGGCGAACGCCGCCAACAGCACCGACGGCTCGTCGGTCAAGGATGATGTCGTTCCCCTGGCGAGCGGGAGGCGTGAGCCTCCCGGTGGATCAATGCCTAGCCCATCCTCCGTTTCCGCCCCGCCGGAACTGACGAACCACCCGGATTACGAGCTCATCAAGGAGCTCGGGCAGGGCGGCATGGGCACGGTCTATCTGGCCAAGAACCGCATGATGGACCGGATGGAAGTGCTCAAGGTGATCAGCAAAGCCCTGCTCGACCGGCCCGGGGCGCTGGAACGCTTTCAGCAAGAGATCCGTTCGGCCGCCAAGCTCGCCCATCCGAACATCGTGGCCGCCTACAGCGTTCTGCGGCCCGGCGACTTGCTCGTCTTTGCGATGGAATACGTCCGCGGACAGGATCTTTCGCAAGTCGTCAAAGCGCGCGGTCCCTTGCCGGTGGCCAACGCCGCGTTCTACATCCACCAGGTAGCCAATGGCCTGCAACACGCCCACGAAAAAGGCATGGTCCATCGCGACATCAAGCCCAACAACCTGATGCTGGCCATCGAAGGCAAAAAACACGTCGTCAAGATCCTCGATTTCGGCCTCGCCAAAGCGAGCAGCGAAAAGGGCGCCCAAAGCGGGCTGACCAAGAGCGGGCAAATGCTCGGCACGCCCGACTACGTGGCGCCCGAGCAGACGCTCGACGCCCACAAGGCCGACATTCGCGCCGACATCTACAGCCTCGGCTGCACGCTTTACTTCCTCCTATCCGGCGGGCCGCCGTTTCAGGAAACGAGCCTTTATGAAATCCTCGAAGCGCACCACAAGCGCGACCCGAAGGCATTGAACCTAGTGCGGCCGGATGTGCCCGTCGAGTTAGCGACCGTCGTCGCGAAGATGATGGCCAAAGACCCGACGAAGCGCTATCAAACGCCAATCGAAGTCGCCAAAGCACTGGTTCCGTTCTTCAAGCCGGGGCAAACGGCGGCGACGACGCCGGCCAACACGGGACAGTCGCACGTCGCCACCGACACCGCACAGGGAATCAGCGTCGCGACTTCGCCGCCGATAGTCGCACCGCCTTGCGTGCCAATTCCGGTCGCGATCGCCGCTCGGCCGGTGATCTTGCCTTCCGCCGGCGACTCGTTCGAAGACTTCAGCCGCTCGATAGACACCGAGCGGCGTGTCGCCCCTGCGCGCCGCGGCTGGTGGTCGTCCCTACCGCCGTGGCAGAGAATGACCGCCATCGTGGCCGCCGGCGCCGCGGCGGTCCTCCTGTGGGGCATCGTATTCCTGGTGCAAACGAAGGATGGCGCAATTCGAGTCGAGATCAACGATTCAACGATCGAGGTGGCGATCAAAGGGACCGACATCGTTCTCAAGCAAGCCGACAACGGAAGGGACATCAAACTTTCTCCCGGCGAAAAAACGCTCATCGTCGAGCGCGGAGATTTCAAGTTCGAGACCGACAAGCTGGTTTTGAAGAAGGGCGAAACCGTCACCGTCGCCGTGACACTGCTGGACGGTCACATACGGGTCAAACAAGGGAAAAGGGTGATCGGGGAAGGAGAGCTTGCTGATGGGTTCATCCGGCTGTTCAACGGCAAGGATCTCACTGGGTGGCGAGCCATAAACTCGCACGCCATAAATTGGGCCGTCGAAGACCGGGTTCTTGTCGGGCGCGGACAGGCGCTCGCAGGCCGCGCGAATTTTGGACAACTGGTGACCGAGGCTGCTGGTTATGCGAATTTTCACCTGCGCGCGGAGTTACTGCTTGGCGAGCAAGCATCGTCGGCGTTGCGATTTCGAGTCGGGGATGGTGATGACGTCACGAATGTGGACGGCAAGGGGTACGGTGTGCATATCGAAGGTGTCGACCAGACGAGAACCGATAAAGTTCAACTCCACACCGGGACTGTGCGTAAGCCGGGGGTCGCGGCCGTCGACGACGTCGTTCTCGGCGAGGCACCAAAATTAGCGTACGCGCGCGACAAGTGGTTTACGCTCGAAGTAGTTGCCGTGAGAAATCGTTTTCGGGTCAAGGTCGATGGTCAGGAGATCGTCGATTGCCAAGATCCTGACAACTCCTTTTCGTCTGGTCGAATTGGTCTCGTTTGTCGTCCCGGTAATGTAATCAAGTTTCGCAAGATTGAGATTAGAGAACTACCGCCGACAGACAACGGGGCGGCGATTGACCTTTTGAAGCAGATCAATCTTGAAGACTACACCGCCTACGGTGAGTGGCGCATGGAGAATGGCCGACTTGTCTTCCCGTTGGTTGACGGCGCCTCGATGCCGGTCCACAACGCACCTCCGCAGGAATACAAGCTCACCGCCGAGGTCGAGTGTCCCAGACACTCAGGATACTTTGCATTCGGAATTGTTGCCGGAAGCTCGCAGGCGCTCGTATCGGTGGATGGCTACGAAAAACAGGGCAGCGGAATGGCTCTGATCGATGGGTTGAAGTATAGGGAGAACGGAACTGAAATGCGCGGGACGTTTCTGGTCGACGGAGGGATGAGAAACACAATTGAGTGTATGGTTACAAAGAACGGTGGCCAGCAGTACCGCGTGCAGCTCACATGCAACGGCAAAGAGCTTGTCAACTGGGCCGGCGATCCGAGCGCGTTATCGCTGCCTCCTCGCTTGGAGGGACCCGAATGGCCAAAGCGTTTATTCATCTGCATGGGAAAGCAGTCGCCCTTCGTGGTAACAAGGCTGACGCTAACGCCGCTCGGTGCTGCAGCCAGCGACGGCGCCGATGTATGGGTTCCGCTGTTCAACGGCAAGGACAAATCCGGGTGGTATGAGCCCGAGCAAAACAAGGGCACCTGGGAAGTCGTCGGCGGAGTGCTAGTTGGGCGAGGAGGCGCCGATGAATCCCTACCGACCGTGATCGCAAGCGAGCGACGCGATTTCACCGACTTCAAAATACGTTTCGAGATTCTGTGTCCACCTACGGATATGGGGCAGGTCATCCTTCGCGCTCCAGCGGAAGGTGGTCACCCTGACGGCTACGACGGTTATCGCGTTACCCTTGTACGCGGCATTTTTGCGAGCGGCCAACCGTACAATGCGGGCACCATCAACCGAGCGGTTGGTTTGCCTCTCGCGTGGACGGTGCCCGCACAGAGTGTCGCACTTCCGCAGAAATCTTACCTCGTAGAGACTCACGTCTCAGGCAGCACAATTACCTCGTTCGTCGAAGGAACGCAAGTGGCGGAATACGAGGACACCGAGCAATTGTATGCATCTGGTCAGATCCGGATCGTCTGCCGCTACAACACCGAACTGGCGATTCGGCGGATTGAGCTCGCGTTCCCTGGTGCGGATCCGCAATCACGCACATCTGACAATCGCTCGCAGCGCGACGTTGCGTCAGCCACCTCGCAGCCAAACGCGACGGTCTTGGACATCCAGGCGGCCGCCTTCCGTCAGCGGGCCGCGGACATCGCCCAGGCGCGGCACGAGAATCTCCTCCTCAAAGCCGACGTCGTGGAGAACCTTCGTCAGGATTCGACGCTAAGCGACGATCTAAAGGACGAAGCAATCCGCGAGGCGGAAAACCTCGAAGACGATTCAGCTAACTTGAATAGCGCCGCTTGGGAAATTGTCGCAAGCCGCGATGCGACGCCGGACGACTATCGTCGCGCCGTCCGCTGGGCAGAAGCCGCCTCTCGGATCGAGCGCGACGATGGCAATGTCCTGAACACGGTGGGAGTGGGGCGCTACCGCGTCGGCCAGTTTGAAGCGGCGATGGCCGCACTGAGTCGCTCGGTAGAATTGAATGCTGACACCAACGGTGTGCCACATCCGGCGGACGTGGCGTTTCTTGCGCTCACGCACCAGGCGCTAGGCCATGTCGCGGACGCCCAGTCGCTATTGCAACGGCTACGCAACCTGGCAGCAAAAGCCGAATGGCAACGCGACGCGGAGTGCCAAGCGTTCCTGGCGGAGGCCGAGGAGCTGATAGGAGGGCCAGCGGGCAATCCAGCCGCGGATAAAAAGTCCGATCTGGCCGAGGACAGGGATGCCACCGGTCGTGATGAAGATCTGCAAACAGAGCCGCAAGGGTCCGACGATGCAACGCCCAAGAAACGAACCGCGTCCAAGCGACCGGACTCGGGCCACCCGGCAAAGCCAATCGACCTGCTCAAGCAACTAAACCTGAAACAGCCGGGCACGGTCGGCGATTGGCGAATCGAACGCCACCGGCTCATCTTCCCACAAGTCGAATTTGCGTCGATTCCGGTCTTTGATCCGGCACCCGAGGAATACAAACTTACAGCAGTGGTCGAGTGCGCGGCACACGATGGTGGGCTCGGCCTTGGAATCGTCGTCGGCGCCTCGCAGGCGCTCGTGGCCATCGACGGCCAAGGAAAGACGGGCAGCGCGATGGGTTGTATTGACGGCGCGGAAGGCAAAAACAATGCGACGTGGAATCCGGGCTCTTCGATCATCGACGGCAAGCCCAACGTGATCGAGATCACTGTCCGCAAGAACGAAGTCCGCGTCGCCTGCAACGGCCGACGACTCATTGATTGGCTGGGTGAACCGAGCCGGCTTTCTCTTCCCGCGGCGTTCGCCGGGCGTCACTCATCCAGCCAGTTATTTGTTTGCCTTGCACGCCCCTCGCCCTTCTCGCTGACGAAGCTGACGTTGACCCCGCTCGGCGCGGCCGCCGCCGCGAGAAAGGCAGCGCGCTCGGATCGATGGGTTCCTCTGTTCAACGGCAAGGACCTGAAGAACTGGGAGGCGCCGCCGGAAAACAAGGGTACGTGGAACATCGAAGCAGGAGTACTCGTTGGCCGCGGCGGTAAACAGACGGGTTGGCCTGCCCATTTGGCGAGCAAGCGAAAGGACTTCAGAGATTTCAAACTCCGAATGGAGATCGGGAATCCGAGGATCAGCGGAGGCGCCATCTTCGTCCGATGCCACACCGACGGCCAAAGCATGAATGGGTATCGTATCGCATTGAATACGACCTCAGTCGGTGGGCGGCCAGTTATTGCCGGTAGCATTAACAGATCAATCGCTGTTCCCATGAATAGATTCATCGACTGGAACGTACCGGCTAGGAACGTGCCCCTTCCAAGCGATCCATACGTCCTAGAAATCGATGTCGCAGGGACGACCATCACGACGCTTTTGGACGGTGCCGAATTGGCGCGTTACGACGATTCAGAGAACCATTTTTCGTCTGGGGAGCTTCGCATTATTTGTAACAGCATCGCCGAACTCGGAATTCGGCGGATCGAAGTGAAGGAATGACAATCGCGCCGCCGCAGACCTCGCGAACAGATCGAACCTTAACAGTATGAATTGCGCACGATCGCCTTAACCAGGGAGAGAGCCGATGACCGCCCAATGCGTCACTTGCCCGCCTGATTCGGTGCTTAGCGACTTCGGCCTTGGCAAGCTGGATGCGACGAGCGCGGAGACGGTCAGCCAACATCTGGAGGCCTGCGCCGATTGCCGGCAGCGCGTGGCCGGCGTGTCGGGCGACAGCTTCGTAGGCCGCTTGAAGCAAGCAGGAGCTCCTGCCCAGGCGGCTCGGCGCGAGCGGACCTACGTGCCGGGCGAATCGCTGGCCAATGCCGCGAACAGCACCGATGGCTCGTCGGCTAAGGAGGATGGCCTTCCCAGGCCGTCAACAAGGAAAGACGACCGAGGGCAGTCATTCGACGAACGAGACGGGCTAGGAAGCCCATCCTCCCCCGTCTCCGCCCCGCCGGAGCTGGCGAACCACCCGGATTACGAGCTCATCAAAGAGCTCGGACGCGGCGGAATGGGCACGGTCTATCTGGCCCGCAACCGCATGATGGACCGCATGGAAGTGCTCAAGGTCATCAGCAAATCGCTGCTCGCGAAGGCCGGCGCACTGGAGCGCTTCCAACAAGAGATCCGCTCCGCCGCGAAGCTCGCCCATCCCAACATCGTGGGGGCTTACAGCGTTCTGCGGCCCGGCGAACTGCTTGTTTTCGCGATGGAATACGTCAAGGGGCAAGACCTCGAGAAGGTGGTGAACGCACGCGGCTATCTGCCGGTCGCCAACGCCGCCTTCTACATCCATCAAGTCGCCCAGGGCCTGCAACACGCGCACGAGAAAGGCATGGTCCATCGCGACATCAAGCCCAACAACCTGATGCTCGCCATCGAGGGCAAGAAGCACACGGTCAAAATTCTCGACTTTGGCCTGGCCAAGGCCAGCAGCGAGAAGGGCGCCGAGGCGGGGCTCACCAAGAGCGGGCAAATGCTCGGCACGCCCGACTTCATCGCGCCGGAGCAGACGCTCGACGCTCACAAGGCCGATATCCGGGCCGACATTTACAGCCTCGGCTGCACGCTGTACTTCCTCCTTTCCGGCGGGCCACCGTTTCAAGAGCAAAGTCTTTATGCAATTCTCGAAGCCCACCACAAGCGTGAGCCGAAGCCGTTAAACCTGGTGCGGCCCGACGTGCCGGTCGAACTGGCGATGGTGGTATCCAAGATGATGGCCAAGGATCCAACCAAGCGCTATCAAACACCGGTCGAGCTGGCCAAGGCGCTGGTGCCGTTCTTCAAGCAGGGACAAAACCCAACCGCGCCCGCGCCGCAAAAGTCCCCGGAAGAGGCGGATTATCCGCAATATACGGCGGACATGATCGAGCGACCGGGCACCGTAACGCCGCTGCCGCTCGCCGATCAGCGGCCGTTATCGATTCCTGTTCCCGTCGTGCCCTTGCCACTTCCCGCGACACCGGTGGCCGTCGCCGTGCCGTCAAGAGCCGAAGAATTCAGCGTTACGATCGACACGCATCGCAGCGCGCCAAAGCGGCGCGGCGGTTGGTCTTCCCTGCCGCCCTGGCAGCGTTGGTCGGCGCTTGGAGGCGCCGCCGCGGCGCTTCTGCTGGGTGTCGTTTTGCTGGTCCGAACACCCAAGGGCACCGTTAAGATTGAGCTCAGCGACCGTTGCGCCCAAGTGACCGTCGAAGTGGATGGAGATCGCATCGACGTTTCCGGCCTGGGCAAACCGCTCTCGTTGCAAGTCGGCGATCACGATTTGACGATCAAGGGCGACGGATACGAAACAATCACCAGGCACTTCAAAGTCACTCATGGCAATAACGTCCCACTAAGCGTTAGCCTCGTGCCCACACCGAATGAAAGAGGTGGAGCGAAGGGGGCCGACGGCTTCGTATCGCTTTTTGACGGAAAAACTTTGGAGGGTTGGAAACCGCACCCCAGCCGCCAAGGGCTATGGCGCGTCGAGAAGGGAATACTAATCGGTTCTGGGCCGGCAACCAGCTATCTCTTTAGCGACCGCGGGAATTACACCAACTTTCATTTGCGGGCCGAGACACGCGTCAACGATGGTGGTAACGGCGGGGTGTTCGGCCGCTCGACGTTCGGGCCCGCGGTATGGTTGGACGGCTACGAAGCCCAGATCAACAGCACCGTCGCAGGCCCGAAAACGGGTAGTATCTATGGGCCAGGAGGCCCCGCCGTTTCCATCGCCGAAACGCCGGTGCGGCCAAACGAATGGTTCACCTTGGATTTGATCGCCATCGACAACCACATCGTCGTCAAAATCAACGGCCAAAAAACAGGCGACTATGTCGACCGCGACCGCCGCTTTCCAATTGGCCACATCGCCTTGCAGCAACACGATCCGCAGACCGTTGTGGAGTTTCGCAAAATCGAAATCAAGGAGTTGCAATCGACCGCTCCGGGCAAACCGCCAATCGTGCCCGACGACGCGCAAGAGTTCGGCGGCCATTGGTACAAGTTCTATCAGGAGCGGTTAAGTTGGAAAGGCGCGCGCGATCGGTGCAAGTCGTACGGCGGCCATCTGGTGATCATCGGCTCGATGGAAGAGAACGCCTTTGTCGGTCGACTTGTCGAGGAAGCGGCGTGGCAAGACACTTGGATTGGCGCCACGGACGAGGCGGAGGAAGGTAAGTGGCGGGACGTGAACGGCGAACTGCCCCACTTCACCAATTGGGCTCCCGGCCAGCCTAATAACAAAAACGACGGAGAAGAATACGCGCTGATGACGAACCGGTCGGAGCGAGGTACCCCCATTGCTTGGAGGTGGTGCGATCAGCCCAACGAGTCGAAACAGCACCAGCCGGGCTTCGTTTGCGAGTGGGAACCGAAGTCGGCGGCGGCCTCTGCGACGCAGGACAATTGGATTCCGCTGTTCAACGGCAAAGATCTGACCGACTGGTACATGCCCCAGCAGAACAAAGGTACGTGGCAAGTGGTCGACGGACATTTGGTCGGGCGAGGCGGCGGCCAGCAATTCGGGCCGGCATGGCTGGCAACCAAACGGCGAGACTTCAGCGATTTCCAACTGCGCCTTGAGCTCGTTCCAGGAGGTGGGCACCTAATCTCGCGCGCACCGCAGACGTCAGCGAGCTGGTGGGATGGCTATCGAGTCGCGCTGTGGGGCGCGGCGGAAGGCGAATTGACTCGCACCGGCTCCATCAGCAAGACAGTTGGATCATGGGACGTACCGGCCAAGGCAGTCTCACTGCCTCAAGACTACTACGTCCTCGAAATCCACGTGTCGGGTAAGACCGTCACGACCTACATCGAGGGGACGAGGGTCGCGGAGTTTGAGGATTCCCAGAATCTTTACCCCTTGGGGGAAATCCGAATCTGGTGTGCGTACAACAGTGAATTGCGTTTTCGGCGGATTGAGATTGCGTTCCCAAAATCAACTGCGCCGAGCGAGACCAGCTCTGTTCTGAGTGAGGGCGACTCCTTCTTCGCCGACAACGCGAAGAAAGTGGACGTTAAGACCTTAGCCAGTGGCCTGCAATACAAGGTGCTGAAGAGCGGTTCCGGGCCGTCACCCAAGTCGACCGACACCGTCCAGGTACGTTACCGCGGCACGTTAACCAACGGCCATGAGTTCGACAGCTCGTATGGCCCAGGCTCGCCCGCCTCATTTCCGGTCACCGGCGTCATCAAGGGTTGGCAGGAAGCGCTGCCGCTGATGAAAGTCGGCGACCAATGGCAATTGTTTGTGCCGCCGAATCTCGCCTACGGCGAAAAAGGGGTTCGCGACAAGACCGACAGGCAAGTCATTCCCCCTAACGCCACCTTGATTTTCGAGGTCGAGTTGCTTGACATCAAGCGCGACCGTGCGATTCGGACTGGCGCTGCGGGAGAAAACGGCCCAACGGCAACGTCGGCCGATCCGACCACGCTGGCCGCGCCTCCTGAGCCGGTTTCCAATCCGCCTCCGCCACCGGTCGCGGCATCGCCATCGTTGGACAGGGTTGCCGAATTGAAAGCGAAGGGTGCATTCGGCTTTCCACAGGCGCGCGCTCAGGTGTTGTGCGACGTCGGCAAATTCCGCCTTTCGATATGGAACAACCGGGAGTACCTCTTTGCTCAAGCAATTGCCTGGGATTACGCCGACGACAAGCAAGGCGTTAACGCACTTTCCGACTATTCGAACCTTACTCTCATCGCCGCGCCTAATTTGAGCATGACGGCAAATGTCGACCGAATGTATCAAGTATCAAACAGCATGGGCTTTGGGTACGCAGTGGTGAAGGGGCCAGGCACCTACAGCGGTCTCAACAGCGACTCGAAAGGCCGGGGCTCGATACGGTATCTGGATCTTGGTGGCGGCCGGCGAGTGCGAGTCGATAGCTTCCTGGTGCCGCTGAACGAAGTTAAGAAACGCCCAGGCGACCGGCTGGGCGTAGCCTTTCAGTTGAGCATCACAGATCCTCGCCTGTTGCTGGCGTCAAATACCGGCGGCACGGCACACGCGGTTACGCTCGCCGATAACGCAGAAGCAATTGACCCAGGCAGCTTGCGGGGCGCTTTTGAACTAACGGAGGCAGCGCGCACAGCTCCTGCCAAAGTCGCTGCCGTGGCCTCGACGGCGAACGGGGCAAACGCAACGCCGTCAGCAATCGAGCCATCACAGCCATCTCCGGCGAAGCCGATTGACTTGCTGAAGCAAGTCGACCTCAAACAGCCGGGCACGGTCGGCGATTGGCGTATTGAACGCGGAGCGCTCGTCTTTCCACAAATTGCCGCGCCGTCAATCGCCATTTACGGCAATGCGCCAGCGGAGTACACGCTAAGTGCCGATGTTCAATGCCCGTCACACGTAGGTCCGGTCACCTTTGGGATTGTCGTTGGGAACTCGCAAGCGCTCGTGGCGATCGATGGCTACGCAAAGCAGGGCAGCGCGCTGGCGATGATCAATGGAATTCATAGAGACAATCCGACCTGGGTGCCGGGTGCTTTTTTGATTGATGGCGCGCCGAACAACGTCGAGGTCACAGTGCGTAAGAATCGAATCAAAGTTTCCTGCAATCGTCGAACGCTGATTGATTGGATGGGAGATCCGCGCGTGCTCTCGCTTAGCCCTGCTTTTGCCGGACGACATGGGCCGAGGCAACTGTTTATCAGTATGGGCCAACCTTCTCCGTTCGTGGTGACACGACTGACGTTGCGTCCACCAGATGCAATTGATCAGAACGAGAAAACGCCGATCAAGCCTTCCAATCGCTCCGCTACGGTCAAGATCGCCGCTTCAACGACACCTGGCGCGGATTCCAGTCTGGGGGATTTTGCCCAGGTCATTGGGGAGGTCGCTCGGGGCTTTACCACTTCATGGCCGGTGTCTGAATGGGGACTCGGAATCCTGCCCGTGCATTTCGGACGTGAGCACGTCTTATTCACGCATCCGCTCGATGGCAACCGCCCGTGCGTTCTCACGGCCACGGTCAACGTCCGGCGCGGTAAAAGAACGTGGCTGATACTCGACGTTTCACACCATCCAGCCGGCGACTGGCAGCTATTGGTCAAGGCGAACGGTCAGCAGTTATACGACGGCGCCGTGGGACCGAGTACGGCAAAGAATGGCTGGCTGAACGTTTCGCTCGACCTTACTCGCTTCGCCGGAAAGCAGGTGAATCTCGAGCTGCAAAATAAGGCCACTGGCTGGCGCTTCGAACACGCCTACTGGGGCAAGGTGCAAATCGTCTCGCGGTAAATTTCGATCGCTCTGGGGCAACATGTTTCGGCGGGATCGACTCTTCGCGGCAGGTGGGGCAGAGTTTCGGCCTTTCCTTAATAGCGGCTGCGAAAGGCCGCCGGAAATGAGGAATGAATATGCTCCACCAACGACAAGCCCCCGTAGCCGCGAAGCGGCGTGATTCGATAGCCCAGGGTGCAGCGCAGCGGAACCCTGGGTATCGATCAACGGAAAACGCCGTAGCCCTGAAAGGGCGTGATTCCTCGTCGGCAGCGCTGTTGGTGTCGCGCTCGCGAACCCACGTTCCCACGTTCTACTGCGCCTTACTTCGCCTGTCGAAGGCCACACCCCGCCTCTTCGCGGCGCCCGGAATGGCGCCCTTTCAGGGCTACGGGGTTTCGTTGTTACGCGTACCCAGGGTTTCACCGGTTTCACCCTGGGCTATCGAATCACGCACCTTCGGTGCTACGGAATTTTGACCGCAAAGGACCAACCATGAGCGCCCTCAAAACCACCTGTCCGCCCGAATCGCTCCTCAGCGACTTCGGCCTCGGCAAACTCGACGCGGCCGGCGCCGAGACGATCAGCCAGCATATCGAAACCTGCGCCGACTGCCGCCAGCGCGTGGCCGGCATCTCGGGCGACACCTTCGTCGGCCGTTTGCGCCAAGCGGGCGGCGCGGCCCAGCCTGCCGCTCGGCGCGAGCGGACCTACGTGCCCGGCGAATCGCTGGCCAATGCCGCCAACAGCACCGACGGCTCGTCGGCGAGGGAGGATGGCGTTCCTAGGCCGTCACGGTCTGTCGGCGATGGGGAAAAACGAGACGGGCTGGGAAGCCCATCCTCCGTTTCCGCCCCGCCCGAACTGGCGAAGCATCCTGACTACGAGCTCATCAAGGAGCTCGGGCAGGGCGGCATGGGCACGGTCTATCTCGCCAAGAACCGCATGATGGACCGGATGGAGGTACTCAAGGTCATCAGCACGGCCTTGCTCTCGCGACCGGGAGCCCTAGAACGCTTTCAGCAGGAGATCCGCTCGGCCGCGAAGCTGGCCCACCCCAACATCGTCGCCGCCTACAGCGTCTTGCGGCCGGGTGACCTTCTGGTGTTCGCCATGGAATACGTGCGCGGTCAGGATCTTTCCGAGGTGGTCAAGCAGCGCGGCCCCTTGCCGGTGGCCAACGCCGCCTTCTACATCCATCAGGTCGCGAATGGGCTACAGCACGCTTTCGAGAAAGGCATGGTCCATCGCGACATCAAGCCGAACAACTTGATGCTGGCCATCGAGGGCAAAAAACACGTCGTCAAGATTCTCGATTTCGGCCTGGCCAAAGCGACGAGCGAGAAGGGCGAACAGACCGGTCTTACCAAGAGCGGGCAAATGCTCGGCACGCCCGACTACGTAGCGCCCGAGCAGACGCTCGACGCGCACAAGGCCGACATTCGCGCCGACATTTACAGTCTCGGCTGCACACTTTACTTTTTGCTCTCGGGCGGCCCGCCCTTCCAGGAGACGAGCCTGTTTGAAATCCTCAAGGCACACCATGAGCGCGACCCAAACCCGTTGAACCTGGTGCGGCCCGACGTGCCGGTCGAGTTGGCGACCATCGTCGGCAAGATGATGGCCAAGGATCCGACGAAGCGCTACCAGACTCCTGCCGAAGTGGCCAAGGCCCTCGTTCCTTTCTTCAAACCTGGCCAGAGCGTGGCGACGCCGGCGCCGGCGGATACGGCACAATCGCAGGCTGCCGACGAAACAACGGCACACGCGACTCCGATTGTGCCCATCGCACCGCCTTCCGTGGCGTTTCCGGCGCCGGTATCACCCCCTGCCGTCGCCGTGGCGGCGCCCACGCCCCTTCCCGTGACTGCGGCCGCTGAGCCGTTGAGCGTCTCCATCGACACCCATCGCCCCAACGTCAGGCGGCGTGGTCGGTGGTCGTCGCTGCCGCCGTGGCAGCGATGGGCGGTAGCCGGCGGCTGCGCGGCAGCCCTTTTGCTTGGCATCGTGCTGCTGGTGCGCACCCCGAACGGCACCATCGAAATCGCGCTGAGCGATCCGAACGCGAACGTGAGCCTGGCCGTCGACGGCGACCGCGTTGATATTGCCGGGCTCGACGAGCCGCTGTCGCTGGAGCTCGGACCGCACGAGCTGACGGTGAAGGGCGCCGACTACGAAACGGTTACGAAGCAGTTCAAGGTCACCCGCGGCAAGAATGCGCCGCTGACGGTCACGCTCGTGCCAAGCAAGCCCGCCGGCGGTCCACCAACGGCGGTTGAATCTCGCAAGATCGAGATCGCGGGCACCAGTGCCGCCGCTCGAGACGCGGCGGGCGCCCCGAACGATGGCGTCGGGCCGCCCCTCGACGCCGAGCCAGCCCGCCCGGGCCGAGAAGCCCGCGTGGCACGGACGTACCCGCCGGCAACGCCCGCCGACAACGGCGCCGGTGGCACGCCGCCGATGAAAGCCGATCTGGATACCGCGGCGAGCGGCCCGATCGACTTACTCACGCGGATCGATCCGAAGCAGAACGCCGTCGCCGGCAACTGGCAACTCGTCGATGGCGTACTGATCGCACCCGTAGCCAGGTATGCTCGGCTCGAAATCCCCTACGCGGCGCCCCGGGAATACCGCCTCACCGCCGTCGTCGAGTGCGCCCAGCACACCAATTCGCTCGCGCTGGGGCTCACGATGGCTGACTCGCAGTTCATGCTCGTCATCGATGGCCGGCGCAAGAACGTCAGCGGCCTGATCCTCGTCGACGGTCAAGACGCTCGGGTGAACCCGACCACGTCGAAGCGAGAAAGTTTTTTGAACGACGGTCGCCCCAACACCATCGTCTGCACGGTCAGGAAGCGGCGGATCCAGGTCACGTGCAACGGCGCACTCCTCGTCGATTGGAAGGCAGACCCACAAAGGCTGTCGCTGCCGACGGAATGGGAAGTCCGCGACCGTCGGCGCCTGTTTGTGGGATCGGTGAGTACGTCGTACCGTTTCACCCACTTGGAAGTCGTGCCCTTCGGCGAATTCGAGCGTCAGCCGGCGCCGGCACGCGAAGCCATTGCCCAGGCCAGCGAAACCATCGCCGACCGCTTCGGCCCACAGACTGCGCAGGCGAAAACGGCGCCGGAGATGATCTTGCTCTGCGAAGAACTCGTCGACGACTCGCTGAGCGAAATGAGTGCGGCGCCGCGGTATGCGCTGCTCGACCTCGCACGCGCGCTCGCCGTGTCGGCCGGCGCGCCGGCCACCGCCTTGAACGTGATTGACGAGATGGCGGACCGCTTCGACCTCGATCCGCTGGCTCTCAAGCTTGACACGCTGGCCGAAGCAACGAAGTCGGGCAAGAACCAACCAAGCACCGAAGATCCGTTCGACTGCGCGCTGCAGTTGATCGCCGCCGCCTGCGCCGCCGATCGCTTCACCGACGCCAAGCGGGCCCTGGATATCGCGCGCCCCGTCGCCAAGAGGAACGCGAAGGACGCAGGGCTCGGCAAGCAACTTATCGAGCAAACGCGGGAGATCAACCAACAGGGGAAAGCGTATCTGGCCATCCAGGACGACCTCGACAAACTGACGGCGAATCCGGACGACCCTGACGCCAATCTGGCGGTAGGGCGATATCGGTGCTTTTTCAAAGACGACTGGCGCAATGGCCTGAAGCAGCTTGCTAAAGGAAGCCATCCGGCGCTCAAGGACCTCGCCGAGCGCGACCTGGACCAGCCGACCGTCGGCGACGAACAGCGGGCGTTGGCCGACGGCTATTGGGAGCTGAGCCAAAAGGAAAAGCCTCCGATCAAAAAGGCGCTGGCCTATCGCGCGCGTCAGTGGTATCGCCGGTCCTTGCCTTTGGCGGGCGACCCGGCGATTGAAAGCCGGCTCCAACAGATCGACCGCGAAGGTTCTGGGGGCAAAAGCCAATTTCTTTCGGAATTGCCGGAACAAAATGTTGTGGTCCGTATGCATCTGGAGGGGTTTGGCAAGGGACGGAAACCGCCTGCCGGGCGCCCGCTGAGCGCGGGGGGAAGGCCGTCGCCCCACGGCCTTTTCATGCACCCCTTCGCGGACGGCTTCGCCAGCGTGACGTACGACCTTGGCCGCAGAGCGCGAACGCTCAATGCGCACGTGGGGCTCGATCATCCCAAGGCGGGCCGGACGCCTCTCGTGTTTCAAGTCTTCGGCGACGGCGAGTTGCTCTGGACGTCGCCTCCGATGCGGACACCGGGCGAATTCACAAGTTGTGAAGCGCCGTTGGACAATGTGCGGATTCTGGAGCTGCGCGTAAACTGCCCTGGCGATGACAACAGCGCCCACGCCATCTGGGTCGAACCGAGAATAACCTGGAAGTGATGGCGCGCATGGCCTTCGCCTCCGCAGCCGATTTGCGTGGCTGGCCGTTTTCGAGACAGGTTGGGCGTGGCACGGAACTCTCATTAAATGGGGAACTAGAGCGTTGACATTCCGGGTGCTTAATCCAGGTAGAGAATCGATGACCGTGCAAAACGCAACCTGTCCTCCCAAAGCGATGCTTTCCGACTTCGGCCTCGGCAAGCTGGACGCGGCGAGCGCCGAGACGGTCGGTCGGCATATCGAAACCTGCGACGCATGCCGGCAGCGCGTGGCTGGTATCTCAGGCGACAGCTTCGTCGGGCGGTTGCGCCAAGCGGGCGGCGCGGCCCAGCCCGCCGCGCGGCGCGAGCGGACCTACGTGCCCGGTGAGTCGCTGGCCAACATGGCCAACAGCACCGACGGCTCGTCGGTAAGGGAGGATGGCCTTCCCAGGCCGTCACGAACCGCCGACGACCAACCACGACGGGACGGGCTAGGAAGCCCATCCTCCCCCGTTTCCGCTCCGCCGGAACTGACCAATCATCCCGATTACGAGCTTATCAAGGAGCTCGGGCAAGGCGGCATGGGCACGGTGTATCTCGCCAAGAACCGCATGATGGACCGCTTGGAAGTGCTCAAGGTCATCAGCAAAGCACTGCTCGACCGGCCGGGGGCGCTGGAACGCTTTCAGCAGGAGATCCGCTCCGCCGCCAAGCTGCTTCACCCGAACATCGTGGCGGCTCACGCCGTTCTCAGACCAGGCGACTTGCTGGTGTTCGCCATGGAATACGTTCGCGGGCAGGATCTATCCGAAGTCGTCAAGCAGCGCGGCCCCTTGCCCGTGGCCAACGCCGCCTTCTACATCCACCAGGTGGCCAACGGTCTCCAGCACGCCTTCGAAAAAGGCATGGTGCATCGCGATATCAAGCCCAACAACCTGATGCTGGCCATCGAAGGCAAAAAGCACACGGTCAAAATTCTCGACTTCGGTCTGGCCAAGGCGACGAGCGAGAAGGGCGCGGAAGCAGGGCTGACCAAGAGTGGGCAGATGCTGGGTACGCCCGACTACGTGGCGCCCGAACAGACGCTCGATGCGCACAACGCCGATATCCGCGCCGACATTTACAGCCTCGGCTGCACGCTTTACTTTCTGCTGTCGGGCGGGCCGCCGTTTCAAGAGACGAGCCTCTACGCGATTTTGGAAGCGCATCACAAGCGCGAACCAAAGCCGTTGAACCTGGTGCGGCCCGACGTGCCGGTCGAGCTGGCCACGGTCGTCGGCAAGATGATGGCCAAAGAGCCGGCCAAGCGCTATCAGACGCCGGCCGAGGTGGCCAAGGCGCTCGTTCCGTTCTTCAAGCCGGGCCAGGCGACGGCAACGTCACGCCCGACCGACGCCGGACCATTGCAGCCCGTCAGCGAAAGCGTGCAGGAAACCGGCGCTACGGCTCCGGCTTTGCCCATCTCATCGCCCCGCGTTCCGCTGGCGCCTCTTCCCGTGTCGGTCGTGGCGCCGGCGCCGCTTCCCGCGGCTGAGTCTGAGGCTCCGTTTGGCGTTTCGATCGACACGGATCGCCCGGTGGTCCGACGGCGTCGCTGGTGGTCGTCGCTCGCGCCAGCGCGGCCCGCCGCGCGATTTGCAAAACCACACCAACCTGGTTCGCCGTGGCGGCCTGGACGCAACACGTGGCTCGCCGGCGGTGGCGGCGCTCTGCTGCTCATGGCCGGCATCGTGTTCTTCCTGCCGACGAAGGATGGCCTGATTCGAGTCGAAATCGACGATCCGCAAATCGAGGTGACGATCAAGGGGACCGAGATCGTCCTGAAAAAGGCCGATAATGGCCGCGACGTCAAACTATCGGCGGGCGAAAAGACGCTCGTCGTCGAACGCGGAGATTTCAAGTTCGAGACCGACAAGCTGATCCTGAAGAAGGGCGAAAACGTCACTGTCGCAGTGACACTCTCGGCCGGCCAGGTCAAGGTGAAGCAAGGAGACAAGCTCCTTGGCCAAGCTAAGCTCTCAGCGGTCTGGCACGGCTGGCCGGCCGACGCACCCCAGCCCGCGATCGCGCCGTTCAGTTCCAAGCAGGCGAAGCAGCATCAGCAAGCGTGGGCCAAGTATCTCAAGCTTCCCGTCGAGCACACCAATAGCATCGGCATGAGGTTCGTTCTCATCCCGCCGGGCGAATTCATGATGGGCAGCACGGCTGCGGAGATCGAAGAAGCGCTCAAGGTCGTCGGCGAAAACAAGGACTGGCAGGAGCAAATCCGAGCTGAAGCGCCTCAGCACAAAGTTGTTCTCACGCAGCCGATCTACCTGGGCGTCCACGAGGTGACGCAGAAAGAGTACGAAGCCGTGGTCGGTAAAAACCCGTCTTACTTCGCGAAGACGGGGCTGGGCGCACAATGGGTCGACAAAGTGCCCGACCTCGACACCGCAGCCCATCCAGTCGAAGACGTGAGTTGGAACGACGCGGCGGAGTTTTGCGCCGAGCTGAGCAAGCAGGAAGAGCTCAAGCCGTTCTATTTTCGGGCGGGTGAAACGGCAACGCCACTGAAAGGGGCTGGTTACCGGTTCCCCACCGAAGCCGAATGGAAATTCGCCTGCCGCGCCGGCTCGACCACGAGGTTCTGGAGCGGCGACAGAGAGCAGGATCTGGTCGGCGCAGGCTGGTTCAGGGCAAACTCCGGCGGAATCACGCACGAGGTCGAAGAGCTGGCGAGCAACCCCTTCGGGCTGTTCGACGTGCATGGCAACGTGTGGGAGTGGGTCGAGGACTCGTGGGAGCCAACGTACTACGCGCAGTTCCAGAAAACGCCCGCAGTTGACCCAACCGGCCCGCCGTCCGCCGGTTCCCTGCGTTTGATCCGGGGCGGCAGTTGGCTCAACGCCGCGTCCCAGTGCCAGTCGGATCGCTACGCCTACCCCACCTCGACCCGTGCCGCCCACGTCGGTTTCCGCGTGTTACTGCCCGTCGCTGCTGTAAAGAACGCGCTCTCAAGACGGCCGAGTACCGTCGATACGGGCGGCCATGAAAGACTGACCGATACACCGCCGCCGGCGATTGCCCCCTTCGACGCCAAGCAGGCCCTGGCCCATCAAGAAGCCTGGGCGAAACACCTGGACACCAAGGTCGAAATCGAGAATTCGCTGGGGATGAAACTGCGTTTGATCCCGCCGGGTGAGTTCATGATGGGTAGCCCGCAGGCGGAGATCGACGCAATGGTCGCAACCACAACCGCTCCGAACTGGCAAGGTTGGTTTCGTAGCGAGGGCCCGCGGCACCGTGTGAATCTGACAAAGGCGTTTTATCTGAGCAGTTGCGAGGTAACCCAGCAGCAATATCAGGAGCTGATGGGCGTTAATCCCTCGTACTTTTCGCTCAACGGACCGGGCAAGGACGCTGTGAAAGACCTGGACACCAGCCGTCACCCCGTGGAAATGGTGAGTTGGTTCGACGCGGTAGGCTTCTGCAGCAAGTTAAGCGAGAAGGAGCGCCGGCGACCCTATTACTTGCGTGATGGCGAGACCGTCAAGGTTCTGGGGGGAACCGGGTATCGGCTGCCCACGGAGGCCGAGTGGGAGTTTGCGTGCCGCGCAGGCAAGACCACGCGCTGGTCCTTCGGCGACAACGAGACGAAATTGGGGCAATACGCCTGGTTCAACCTTAACGCGGGCCACCGCACACATCGCATCGCGGATTTGCCAGCCAACCCCTTCGGCCTGTACGACGTGCATGGCAATGTCTGGGAGTGGTGCTGGGACTGGAAGGGCGATTACGCCGCCGGAGCAATCAGCGATCCGTCGGGTCCCGCCACCGGGACCGCTCGTGTGCTGCGGGGGGCCGCGTTCGACTTGCCTTTCGCGTCGGCCTATTCCTCCGCCTTCCGCGGCGCGTACAGCCCCACGAAGAGGACTGACGGCAGCGTGTTTGGGTTCCGTGTGGCGCGGACGATCGACGCGAAAAATGATGCATCACGGCCCGCTGCCGCCGGCGGTTCGGCAGCCGGCGCGAACGACACGGACACAGGCACGGCGAGCGTCAACCAACCGCCATTGGCGATCGCGCCCTTCGACGCCAAGCAGGCCCTGGCCCATCAAGAAGCCTGGGCGAAACATTTGGGCACCGAGGTCGAGGTCGAGAACTCACTGGGGATGAAACTACGTCTCATCCCGCCTGGCGAATTCACCATGGGAAGCCCGCAGGAGGAAATGGATGCACTGGTCCAATCCACTGCGCCGTATTTTCATAGTTGGTTCCGTAGCGAGGGTCCGCGGCACCGTGTGAAACTCACGCAGGCGTTTTATCTGAGCAATTGCGAGGTGACGCAGCGGCAATATCAGGAGCTGATGGGCGCCAATCCCTCACACTTTTCGCTCAACCGGCCGGGCAAGGACGCCGTAAAAGACCAGGATACGGGCCAGCACCCTGTGGAAATGGTGAGCTGGTTCGACGCCGTCGATTCCTGCAACAAGTTGAGCGAACGGGAGCAACGGCCTCCGTATTACGTGCGTGATGGCGACGTGGCAAAGATTCTGGGAGGGACCGGGTATCGTCTGCCCACGGAGGCCGAATGGGAGTGCGCTTGCCGCGCGGGCACCACCACGCGGTGGTCCTTCGGCGACAGCGACACGAATCTGCCACAGTATGCCTGGGTCGCCGGCAACGCGGGTGGCAGAACACACCGGGTCGCGGAATTGTTTGCCAACCCATTCGGCGTTTACGACCTTCACGGCAACGCCTGGGAGTGGTGCTGGGATTGGCATGGCGCATACGCTGCTGTGGCAGTCAGCGACCCGACGGGCCCATCCGCTGGAACCGCTCGTGCGCTGCGGGGT